>CALKVB010000307.1 GCA_937996605.1 uncultured Oxalobacteraceae bacterium
CTTACTTTTCTTGGCGAAGCAAGAAAAGTGAGTGGCTGTCGGGCCACACCCGACCACAAGACGATCAAATTAGAAAAGTCAGTCGTATGATTTTTTGTTTTATAAACGACTTTAAAACAGCCTAGTAAGTCAATTATGAAATCAAAACAAACCATCTGGCTATTCGATCTAGACAACACCCTCCACAACGCCAGCAAGGCGGTGTTCCCCGCCATCGCCCACAACATGACGCGCTACATCGCCAAAGTCCTCGCCAATGAACAAGGCGAAGTCGACATGGAGCACGTCAATCATCTTCGCACAGAATATCTAAGACGTTATGGCGCGACGCTGAAGGGTATGGTGATACATCATGGTGTTAAAGAAGAAGAGTTTCTACGCGAAGCACATCACTTCGAAAACCTTGAACAACTCTTGTACTTAGAGCGCGGTGTGGCGAGAGTGCTAAAGACCTTGCCTGGCAAGAAAATACTTTTCACGAATGCGCCGCAACAGTACTCAAAGCAAGTGATGCGTCAACTCAATTTACACAAAGATTTCGCTGGACACATTTCGATAGAAACCATGCGTGTACATGGGAAGTCGCACCCCAAGCCGAGCAAAGCATACTTGCGTAAATTGCTGGCACAACATGGTTGGCATCCGCGTCAATGTATTTTGGTCGAAGATAGTGTGGCGAATCTGCAAGCAGCTAAACAAATAGGCTTGCGTACCGTCATGATTACGGGGCATGGACAACATGTGCTGCAGAAAAGTGTTACAGCCAGCGCCGATATCACAGTAAAATCGGTGTTTCAGCTGGCACGTCTATTCAAACACAAGATGTGATGCCGCGATGCTGATGCATGTGACAAAAAACGATCAGGATAGACCATGTCGATAACCAAACCAGGTGAACGTAAGCTGCAAATTTTGCAGGCGCTAGCGGGAATGTTAGAAAACCCGAAAGGCGAGAAAATTACGACGGCTGCCTTGGCGGCAAAAATTGATGTGTCGGAAGCGACACTGTATCGTCATTTCGCTAGCAAGGCGCAAATGTTCGAAGGCTTGATCGAGTTTATTGAATCAACGATTTTTGGTTTGATCAATCAAATTACGGTGCAAGACAAAGAAGGTTTGTCACAAGCGCACAATATCAGCATGATGCTTCTGAGCTTTGCGGAACGAAATCCGGGTATGACGCGGGTCTTGATTGGCGATGCACTCGTCAATGAAGATGAACGGTTGCAAGTGCGCATGAATCATTTGATGGACCGCTTAGAGCTGGCCTACAAACAGTGCCTACGTCAGGCCGCTGTGCTAGGACAAATTCCAGAAGCTGAAATTGCGATTCGCGCGAATTTGTTGGTGACTTTTGTGCTCGGACGTTGGCAGCGGTTTGCCAAGACAGGCTTTAAAGCCCTACCAACGGAACACGCAGCGACACAACTTGCTGTTTTGCTCTAATCAGCCTCGGCATCTAATACGATTAATTTTCCGCGTAATAGATTGAAAGCTTCCTCGGTAAAGCTGGCAAGTTCAGTCGATTTAATCTTGATGCGGATCTCGGCTTTGTCGGTGTAATTCACGGCTTCGATGACGGCTTTGCGTTGTTCACATAGACGACGTAACTGCGATTCATCGGCAAATTCGACGGCAAAGCGTGCCTCGCTCAAAATTTCGATGGGAATTAATTCTGCATCTTTGAAGGCATCTGATATCGCTTGGCCGTACGCCCGCGTCAAACCGCCAGCGCCCAGTTTGATGCCGCCCCAATAGCGCACCACCACCGCCAAGACATTGAACAAATCTTTGTGGACCAAAACGTTATACATGGGCTTCGCTGCAGTACCAGATGGCTCTCCATCATCATCGAGACCAGAATCGCCTTCGCATAATAAAACCCAACACACGTGTACGGCATTCGGATGTTCGGCGCGTAATTTGGCGAGCAAAGCCTGCGCTTCAGATCGGCTATAAATGGGATAAAGTTGGCCAAGAAAACGACTCTTCTTGATCTCGAGTTCGGCAAACACTGCCGATTTGAGTTGATACATAGATGACTTTAAAAATGCCGGAGGTGTAAGCTCCGGCACACAGATAAAACTTATTGAATAACGAAGTTCTCGAAGAAAACGTCACTTACGCCTTCATGCTCTTTGGCATTGAGCGCCTTATTGAGCTTTTCACGCAATTCTTCTACCAAGGCCTTTTTGCCACTTGATGATTGTACGTCAGCAGATTCCTTATTACTCAACGTCAGGATAACCACATGACGAACCACAGGCATGTAAGTTTTGATTTTATCCGCGACTTCGGTTGCGCTGACTTGCAAAGTGATCACTGCTTGTAAATAGCGATCAAAGCTCGAAAGGTTTACCACAAATGGTTCTAAGTGTGTTGTCGGTGCACCGCCAGCACTTGCACTTGCACTAGCACTACCGCCGCCACTATTTGCCGAAGCGCCAGTTGAGTAAGCAAGCATGCTAAGCAAGATTGTGATCATCGTTATCATGCGCTTATATCGAAGAATCATTTGCTTACTCCTTTTCTTGAGGTGTTTTAAAAGCTTGAGCCAAAATGAAAAACT
>CALKVB010000308.1 GCA_937996605.1 uncultured Oxalobacteraceae bacterium
CAAAATCGGTTGGGTTGCCATGGCCATCCAAACTAAACCCATGGCATAGAGCACTGCACCCAAGACGATGACCTTGGCGGTGCCTAACTTATCTGCTGCCATGCCCGCAAATGGGCCGAATACACCCCACATCAAGTTCTGCACCGCAATCGCCATTGAGAATGTCTCGCGGGTCCAGTTATTACCTTGCGAAATGGGTTGCAACCAAAATCCAAATCCGTGACGAACACCCATCGCTAGGGTCAACACGCAACCAGTAGCAAGTAAAACGGTTTTTAAATCAGGGGCAGTACGAATAGCGGTGGTCGACATAGAAGTTCCAACATGAATATATTTGCAAAGTGTAGCCGAATTCATGAAATGGCGTCGGTTAAGGCCGAATTCTTGACACTTTTGTTTGCATTTCTGACTCAAACCGTATGCGCTAAGGCGACACCTAAGTCTGTTTCGAGAGCATCAGTTGACGCTCATATTCAACAAAGTTTTCTAATTGTGGGAAAAAATCAAAAAACAAAGCTGTGAGTTGATCATAATGCAATGCTAAATCTTGCAACCCGTCTCTCAGCAAGTGTCCATTGCGACTCAAGCGATGCGACATGCGCTGAATAGCAATCTGTACACCATCAAATTCGACGTAAGAACTAATCCAATCCTGCTCCACCATTCTGGGCGCTGCGTAGTGCAGATTGTCGGGAAAAAACTTAGATCTTTGCATCAAGCTCGCGTAGAAGTTACGAACAAATTGTCCAAACTGTTGATCTGAATACTGATGCCAATGCTTAGCCAAAACATGATCATAAAATACATCGAGCAAAATGCCCGCATAGCGCCGACGGCCATCTTGAAAAAGACTGCGTGCCTCTAAGTTGAGCGCATGTGTATCGGTGAAGCTATCGACTTTACGGTGAAGAATAATTTCTTGTTGCACCTCTCGTCCCAAATGGAAGTCTTGGCCTGGCTTAACGAAGTCTCCAAGTAAGGCTCCAAATTGCGCATCAGCGCTGTGTCTAGCGAGATAAATATGGGCCAAGTAGTTCATCGATACACAGAAAACACACAGGAAATTAGAATTTATACACGCGCAATTATTTCACTTGAAATGAAAAAACAAATGAAAAGACAAATGAAAAGACAATGATAGAAATCAGGCCAGAAATAAAAAAGCACTCATCACCTGCGCGACGAGTGCTTCTCAATCTGAATAAGTTCCCACCTGTGCCGCTGGCCGGCATCCTGAACCTGGCGGTTCAAGTTGGCCAAGGTCAGTTCAAATCGGGTTCATCGGACATAAGCGACGCTCACGCCATTGAACAATTTCCTCAGCCTATGCACATAAATGGTTCAAGGAATATATGGCCTGGCGAACACGGTAGGAAACTTTAGTTTACTCCTTTCCCAGAAAAAACTCATCATTTTTTCAAGGCGGATTGATTGTTTTAAGTAATGTGAACCGAATTTAAAATAGATTCTCTTGTGGTGTTAACGCTTGATCAATCACGTCATTCATATTCTGAATTTTTTGCTTCACTTCACCTAAGCTTAGACCAGACATAGGGCCATCATGCGATTTGGTTGATAATAAATCTGCAGCCATGCTTAAGGCCGCCATCACCGCAATACGATCTGTACCTTTGATCTTGGATTGATCACGAATACTGCACATTTTCCCGTCGAGAAAAGCAGCGGCCTCTTGCAAAGCACGATCTTCACCTTCTTTGCAAGCGAGCTTGTAAGTCTGCCCCATGATGCTGACATCAATCTGTATCGATTTTGCTTCGCTCATGCTGCATCCTTTCCATCATCTTCAGGCAATTGAGCCAAAATTGCCTCCACTCGTCCGTGTGCTTCTTGGACGCGTTCACGCAATTCTTTATTTTCCGACGCCAGTTCCACGGCCGTACGACGCAAAGCTGCGTTTTCCGAGCGTAGGGTTTGGGTCAACTCCGCTAAGCGGCTGACTTTCTCAGCGAGCTGTTCAAATTCAGAAATCATCTTCACACTTCTTTTCAAAATCGATGTGGTCCACACGGTTAACGTGCATTACTTGCCTTTTCGAGATAAAGCGCGCCTTATTTCACCATTGCGCTCGTGCGCACAACATATCTATTAAATTGCTTGAGCTTATGCAGGAAAGACCTTCATTATAAAGGTGAATTTCTAAGAATAGCACGGCTTCAAGATTAAATTGAAGGCCGTTTATCTTCTGACATAATTTAGTTTGAGGCAAACAACACCTTGCTCTCAAGCGGGCATTCGTAATGCCAAACTGCCATCAGCCAAGATCAATGCTGAACGTACTACACGATTTGGATAAATAGCAGCGACTGCTTGTCGGTAGAGCTGCATTTGCTGCTGGTAATCATAATGTTCGGATTCCAACAGGCGGCGTTTGTAATCAAGCACACACACTTCATTAGCACATTTGCTTGCTTGCTGATGAAATACAACCAAGCGATCAAGGCGCATGAGCACACCTTCATGC
>CALKVB010000309.1 GCA_937996605.1 uncultured Oxalobacteraceae bacterium
GATCAGTAATAGGCCGTCGCCTTCTATTTGCGCGTAAGATTTTTCGGTCGCGCGGTAGTGCGGCATAGCGCCATTGCCGTTAAAGCCGGCGATGGTACCGAAACTAGGACACACAAAATGGGCCTGGGCGGCACGTGCAGCGCAGATTTTTTCATCGATGGTAAGTTCGCTGATGGCCTGCGTCTTGTCTTGCATGGCGTCTTCAAACCAGGCGAAAAATTCGCACAGCGCAGCACCATCTTGTTCCATCGCCTCGCGCACAAATTGCGCTTCTTGCGGCGTTTTACGAGACTTCAGGAAAACGGACGGATTGATCGCTTCGAACAACTTGCAGTGTTTGGCAATCGCTTCGCGAAAGCCAAAAGTAATGCGGCGTGGATCGATCAAGATTGCTTCCCCAGCCCCTAGTTTGCTGAGTGCTTCTGCGGCGTCTGCATAAGGCTTGAGTTGTACGTCATCGGCCGCCAGCGCTTGCGCGACTTCGGCAGGGACTTTATCAAGCGGTACAAACAAGACTGCGCTGCTAGCACTGAGGAGTAAGTGGGAGACGAAGACCGGATTGTAATTGACGTCCGATCCGCGTAAGTTAAGCAGCCAAGCAATGTCATCTACCGTCGAAATGAAATGCCACTGCGCCGATTTCTCCGCCATCGCCGCACGCACTTGTTGTAGCTTTTCGCGTCGGCTGACGACGGCATAAGGGGCTGGATGTTCATATACTTTTTCGGTTGGCAAAGCAGGACGATCTAACCACACTTCTTGCAACAGATCGCTCTCGGTCTGTATCTTCACGAGCTTAGGGTAGAGTGCGTTTTGCAACATGCGGGCACTGGCTAAACTCAATACATTGCCATCCACGCTTAGCACCTGGTTTGCTTTGAGATTCGATGCTAACCATTCGATGTGCGCTGGTGTTGCAGACGATAAAATCTTCATCATTTGTATGCCACTGCCAGCGAGCTCGATCTCGGCTTGTTCCCAGTAGCGACTATCTACCCACAAGCCCGCAAAATCAGCAGTGACGACTAAGGTGGCAACGGAACCAGTAAACCCAGAAAACACTTCTCGCGCTTGCCAACGCGGTGGCAAATATTCGGAAAGATGTGGGTCTGCGGAGGGAATCAAACAGGCGTCAATACCATGTTGCTGCATGGCCTGTCGAAGTTGGCTTAATCTCTCAGGAATGGTGTGAGTCATTTTATTTTCTTTAACGGCTATTTCGTTTTAATCAAAAAAAATGCGCATCAGTTGAGGATGCGCACTTTCGGTTGGCTTGCTTGGAATCGAACTGAACGTAAATTAACGTACACGCATGCCAGGTTCTGCACCAGGCCAAGCTTCCAAAATATACAGACCAGGATTGGTTTTCTCATCGGCTGCAGATGCTGCCAAGACCATACCCTCGGACATGCCAAATTTCATTTTACGTGGTGCCAGGTTAGCCACCATGACCGTGAACTTACCGATCAATTGCTCAGGCTGATACGCTGATTTGATACCAGAGAACACATTACGCGTTTTGCCTTCGCCGACGTCTAAAGTCAAACGCAGTAGTTTGTCGGAACCTTCTACGTGTTCGCAATTAACAATCTTGGCAATGCGCAAATCGACTTTCGCAAAATCATCGATCTTAATTTCATCTGCTAAAGGCTCGATACTTGGCGTTGCTGTGGTTGCAGGCGCAGTTGATTCGGCAGCAGCTGGCGCATCAAATAACTGATCAAAAATCTGAGGATCAACACGTTGCATCAAGTGAACGTATGGATTAATCGTATGCTGGTCTGGCAATGGTGCGTAGACGTCAGCCCATTGTAGGGAGCCGATATTCAATTGCGCTTCCACTTGGCTTGCCAAATGCGGCAAGACTGGTTTCAAGAAAATCGTCAAAATACGGAAGGCTTCAAGCAAGCGGCTGCAGACTTCTTGCAACTTAGCTTCATTGCCTTCTTGTTTGGCGAGTTCCCAAGGTTTGTTCGCGTCGACGTAGGCATTGATGACGTCTGCTTGTTCCATCACCGCGCGCAAGGCTTTACCAAATTCGCGTGCTTCATACAGCGCTTGGATTTCAGCTGTGACGCCACGCAAGTTCTGTAAGAATGCATCGTCTGCGGTTGCCCAGGTGGTGTTGAGCTTGCCATCAAAACGTTTGGTGATGAAGCCTGCAGCGCGACTTGCGATGTTGATGTATTTGCCGATCAAATCAGAATTCACACGTGCCACGAAGTCGTCTGGGTTCATGTCCAGATCTTCAACCTTTGCATTGAGTTTGGCCGCGAAGTAGTAGCGCAGGTATTCCGGATTCAGGTGATCGAGATAGGTGCGCGCCTGGATGAAGGTGCCGCGCGACTTGCTCATCTTGGCGCCGTCGACGGTCAGGAAGCCGTGCACGCAGAGGCCGCGCGGCGTGCGGTAGCCGGCGTGTTCGAGCTCGGCCGGCCAGAACAGGGCGTGGAAGTAGAGGATGTCCTTGCCGATGAAGTGA
>CALKVB010000310.1 GCA_937996605.1 uncultured Oxalobacteraceae bacterium
AACGATAAAAACGGTGATTCGCTACAGTTGCCGTGCTAAAATGAACAGTTGAACACTAAAACGTAATCCTCGTTTTTGTAAGCTAAAATGTAAGCAGAAGTCTGGGTTAGGTTTTCGATGCGAAAAGTTGTTTTCCGCCAGCTTCGTGCTGGCTTGTTATTTTAACCAAGCTTATTTTTGACGAAGTCATTCACCGCAAGATGTTTTGTTTGGTGCTTGAGCGAAAAACAAATTAAGAACTATTTCACTACTAGTCAGCCTGCCAATGGATCAATTCGCTAAAGAAACACTCCCGATTTCCCTTGAAGAAGAAATGCGCAAAAGCTACCTCGATTACGCCATGAGCGTGATTGTCGGACGTGCATTGCCAGATGTGCGAGATGGCTTGAAGCCAGTGCATCGTCGTGTTTTGTTCGCGATGCATGAAATGAATAATGTGTACAACCGCCCATTCGTGAAGTGCGCGCGTGTGGTGGGTGAAGTGATGGGTAAGTATCACCCGCACGGCGATGCTTCCATTTACGATACTTTGGTGCGTATGGCGCAGGACTTCTCTTTGCGTTACACCTTAGTCGATGGTCAAGGTAACTTTGGCTCGGTCGACGGTGATAATGCTGCGGCGATGCGTTATACAGAGTGCCGACTCGATAAAATCGCGAATGAAATTTTGGCCGATATTGACAAAGAAACGGTCGATTTCGTCCCCAACTACGATGGTAAAGAAAAAGAGCCATCCGTATTGCCAACACGCATTCCAAATCTGCTGATTAACGGTTCTTCAGGAATCGCAGTCGGTATGGCGACGAATATTCCGCCACACAATATTACAGAAGTTATCAATGGCGCTTTGCATGTGTTGCGCAACCCAGATTGTACGATTGACGAATTGATCGAGATTATTCCAGCTCCAGATTTCCCAACTGCTGGGTTGATCTATGGCGTTTCTGGCGTGCGTGATGGTTATCGTACTGGCCGTGGTCGCGTGGTGATGCGCGCAAAAACACATTTCGAAGAATTTGGTAAAGAAGGTCGTACCGCGATCATCATTGATGAATTGCCGTACCAAGTGAATAAGAAATCCTTGCTCGAACGTATCGCTGAAAACGTACGCGACAAGAAACTCGAAGGTATTTCTGATATTCGCGACGAATCCGATAAATCCGGTATGCGCGTCGTGATCGAGTTGAAGCGTGGCGAAGTTCCTGAAGTTGTATTAAACAACCTTTACAAGCAAACGCAATTACAAGACACCTTTGGTATGAATATGGTGGCCTTGGTCAATGGCCAACCTAAGTTGTTGAACTTGAAGCAGATGTTGGAATGCTTCTTGTCGCATCGTCGTGAAGTGGTAACGCGTCGTACGGTATTCGAATTACGCAAAGCTCGGGAACGCGGTCATGTACTCGAAGGTTTGGCAGTGGCCTTGGCGAATATTGACGATTTCATCGCGATTATCAAAGCTGCCCCAACGCCACCGCTTGCAAAACAAGAGTTGATGACACGCGCATGGGATAGTTCCATGGTGCGTGAAATGTTGACGCGTACTGCGGCGGACAATCCTGGTGGTATCGAGGCTTTCCGTCCAGAGAGTTTGCCTAAGCATTACGGTATTCAAGCTGATGGCTTGTACAAATTGTCTGACGACCAGGCGCAAGAAATTCTGCAAATGCGTTTGCAACGCTTGACTGGTCTGGAGCAAGATAAGATCGTCAATGAATACAAAGATGTGATGGCTGAAATCGCTGACTTGCTCGATATCTTGTCTAAACCTGAACGCGTCACAGTGATCATCACTGATGAGTTGACTGCGTGCGTGAATGAGTACGGGATCGGCAATAAAGATGCGCGCCGCTCTGAGATCGTCTTGAATGCAACTGACCTCGAAACGGAAGATTTGATCACGCCGGTCGATATGGTGGTGACGTTATCGCACACGGGTTACATGAAGTCGCAACCGTTGTCTGAATACCGTGCGCAAAAGCGTGGCGGTCGTGGTAAGCAAGCAGCGGCAACGAAAGATGATGACTGGATCGAACAACTGTTCGTGGCGAATACCCATGACTACATCTTGTGCTTCTCGAACCGTGGTCGTATGTATTGGTTGAAGGTCTACGAAGTGCCACAAGGTTCTCGTAATTCTCGCGGTAAGCCTATTGTCAATATGTTCCCGCTGCAAGACGGTGAGAAGATCACTGTCATCTTGCCATTGTCTGGTGATAACCGTACTTTCCCAGAAGACCATTACGTTTTCATGGCGACTAGCTTAGGTACGGTCAAGAAAACACCTTTGACCGACTTTAGCAATCCTCGTAAAGCAGGGATCATCGCTGTCGATTTGGATGATGGCGACTTCTTGATCGGTGCTGCTTTGACCGATGGCAAACATGATGTGATGCTGTTCTCTGACTCCGGTAAAGCAGTTCGTTTTGATGAAAACGACGTCCGTCCGATGGGACGTACCGCTCGCGGTGTTCGCGGTATGAACCTAGAAGAAGGTCAGCAAGTCATCGCGTTGTTAGTGGCAGAAAATGAACAGCAATCTGTATTGACTGCAACTGAAAATGGTTTTGGTAAGCGTACGCCAATCACTGAATACACGCGTCATGGTCGTGGCACGAAAGGGATGATTGCGATTCAGACTTCTGAGCGTAACGGTAAAGTAGTTGCAGCGACTTTAGTTGAATCGACTGACGAAATTATGTTGATTACGACTGGTGGCGTTTTGATCCGTACTCGCGTTTCCGAAATTCGTGAAATGGGTCGTGCGACACAAGGTGTGACTTTGATCGCGGTGGAAGACGGCACAAAACTATCAGGCTTGCAGCGTATCGTTGAAACAGATGCGGATCCAGAAACGGAAGGCACCGAAGGTGGCGAAGTAGCTGCTGAATAAAGAATGAGACTCGCGTGAACTTCAGTTTCACGCGACTTTCATTTCAAGCATAAGTATGAAAGTGTTGGGCATCAGCCCAACGAGTGGAGCAAGAATTTCCACAGACCGTTTTAAAATCATCGTTCGAATACCATGAAACCCATCTACAATTTCTCAGCAGGCCCAGCGGTCTTACCTAAAGAAGTTTTGCAGCAGGCGGCAAATGAAATGTTGGATTGGCATGGTAGCGGTATGTCGGTGATGGAAATGAGTCATCGTGGCCCTGAGTTCATGTCGATTCTGGCGCAAGCGCAAGCAGACTTGCGCGAACTTCTCAACGTTCCATCCAACTATAAGATTTTGTTTTTGCAAGGCGGTGGCCTGGGTGAAAACGCGATCGTTCCTATGAATTTGGTCGGGCGCAAAGCACAGCCAGCGACCATCGATTTCATCCATACCGGCTCTTGGAGTGGCAAGTCGATTAAAGAAGCCAAGAAGTATGCCAGTGTCAATGTGGCTGCCTCAAGTGAAAGCGCAGGCTTTAATGGTGTGCCGGATCAAGATTCGTGGCAACTGAGCGCAGACCCTGCGTATGTGCACTTGTGTACTAACGAAACCATAGATGGTGTCGAATACCATTTCGTGCCTGATATTGCCGCGAAAACCAATAATGCGCCTCTAGTGGCGGACATGTCTTCGCATATTTTGTCACGCGTGATTGATGTGTCGAAATACGGCGTGATTTTTGGTGGTGCGCAGAAGAATATTGGCCCAGCGGGTTTGACTTTGGTCATTGTGCGTGAAGATCTATTAGGTTCTTCGTTGCCGATTTGTCCTTCCGCCTTCGAATGGAAGAATGTATCTGACAATGACTCCATGTACAACACCCCGCCAACCTATTCGATCTATATCGCCGGCTTGGTGTTTCAATGGTTAAAACGCCAAGGTGGTGTGGCGGCAATGGAGCAAAAAAATATCGCCAAAGCGAATTTGCTATATGACTATTTGGACAGCACAGATTTTTACGTGACGAAAGTCGAGAAGCCATACCGCTCGCGCATGAACGTGCCTTTCTATCTGAAAGATGAATCCTTGAATGCAGCCTTTCTGGCAGCGGCAAAAGAGCAAGGTCTGTTGCAATTAAAGGGCCATAAGTCAGTTGGCGGCATGCGTGCCTCGATTTATAACGCGATGCCGATCGAGGGCGTGCAAGCTTTGGTGGCGTTTATGCGGGAGTTTGCTCAACAGTATATTAACTGAAGTCATGTTGCACACTTCTAATCACTCTCTGCACCATGGATCTAGAAGATTCCGCAATCCGGTCGAGTATCGCTACTTTGTTTATCAGCGACCAAGTGTAATTTGGGCGAAGTGTTTGCGGTGCCAGTGCAAATTGCTGTTTATAACAGAGGAAATTCCTAGTAAGGTATTTAATGAGGAATCTGGCGGTTACTCAATACAAAAAGGTTGGGTAGGCGGCGAAATTGTCGGGCGTGGAGCCTGTGTTTCCTGTG
>CALKVB010000311.1 GCA_937996605.1 uncultured Oxalobacteraceae bacterium
AAGACACTCTTTCCCTACACGACGCTCTTCCGATCTTGCACTTCAAAATTGAACTCGCGGGATAATCATCATGCGTAATTTCGACTTTTCCCCACTCTACCGTTCTGCAATCGGCTTTGATCGCTTGGCTCACTTATTTAACGAAGCACAACGTGCGGATGCCACACCAAGCTACCCTCCTTACAACATCGAATTGGTCAATGAAGATCAGTATCGCATTAGTATGGCCATCGCTGGATTTGATCGCAGTGAAATCGAAATTGAAACCGAGCGTGATGTCTTAAAAGTTGTTGGCCGTAAAGCTAAACCTGAGACGCAAGGCACTTTCCTTCACCGTGGCATTGCCTCTCGTGACTTCGAACATAATTTCCGTTTAGCAGACCACGTCAAAGTAGTGGGGGCGCGTCTCGATAATGGTTTGCTCAATATTGAATTGCAACGTGAAATCCCTGAAGCGCACAAACCACGCCGTATTTTGATTGATGCTGAACCACTACGCACCGTGAACACGCCAGATCAACTACAGGCAGCATAATTCTCAGACATTTGTTTTCTTCATTGTTTTGTTTCGTTTCCCTTGCGGCGTAGCTGGCAACAGCTACGCTTTTTTTTCGTCCTCAATTTTTATATTAATTTTTTGTTTCTTGCTTTTTGACTCAAATTTTGAACTTAAAGTTTGATCTTAGGTTTTGGAGCGAGGTTACGTAGGGTAGATATTAAAGCAAGCCCAACGAAGACCGTGAAGTATAACAATGTAATACCAAATACTTCATAAGTAACTACAAAATACAATTAAGTTGAACATTGATATTCTCGATGGCAAAGTTCGTTTCGAGCCTGATACGGTCAAATTCCAGCACAGAAGCAGGAGAAGATCAAAACGACAGGCGGTGAATCAGACCCTCCATAGCAATAGCCATAGGAATAGACAAAATGAGTCAGCAGATCGAACCAGTTTCAACAGGAACTTTTGTATTAAAAGCACCGGAAGTCATTTCGCCCGTCAATGCCGAAACAGCAGCTCAAGCACTGCCTTTGAACCCCGATTTGCGTTCTGCGGTTGAAGAACAAGTGGAGCGTTTCATGCACGCCTTGCTAACTGAAGATATGCAAAGCGAAGATTTCAAACACAAACTCGATAGCGCATTTGCCTTGGGCCGCGAAGAAATCGCAGTAGCATCGGGCTTAATGCAATCACGATTAATGCAAGCCAACTTTGTCGGTGTTGATGATGGCTCCGCTTTTGAAGCTATACAAGCGATGCGTTCCCAACTTGATACGCTTAATCCTGGTAAGGAAGGTGATTTATTGCAGCCCAATAGGTGGTTAGGCATTATCCCTTACGGCAACAAGCTACGTAGTTACTTTCGCAAATACCAGGCGGCATCAACACAACTCCAGAAAAGCATGCAACAACTATACGCAGCGCGTGATGATTTGCAGCGCGATGTCGTAGACATAGAAGCCTCACGTGTGAAATTGTGGGAAGCCATGCAGAAACTTACTGCAGCCGTACATTTCGCTCGCACCTTAGATACACGTTTACAACGCCAAGTCGAACAACTAAGAGTCACTGACCACGCGAGAGCAAAAGCCTTAGAACAAGAAGTGCTGTTCTACGCGCGGCAAAATTTGCAAGACATGTTGGCGCAGCAGGCTGTTTGTACCAACGCTTATTTGGCACTCGATGTCTTGAAACGTACGGGCCGCGAAATGATGAATGGATGCAGCCGCATTGCAACCACGGGCATGAGCGCTTTGGTAGTAGCGCAAACGGTAGCGCGTGCGACAGGCAATCAAATCAAAGTGATGGATAGCTTAAGTAGTATCAACCAAACCATTGAGAACATGATCACAGAGACAGGACGCGCTTTACATCAACACGTCGAACGTGTGAATCAATTTGCGGAAAACCCGATGATAGGAATCGATAAGTTAAAAGAGATGTTCGATCAAACTTTTCAGGCCATGGATGCGATGGATAACTTCCGCAGCAAGGCAATCGAAGTGATGGGGCAAAACAACCAAGTCATTGCCGATCAACTTGAGCGAGCGAAACTCTATCTTGATCGCTATCGTCAGCAGCAAACCCGTGAACTGCACAAACCTGAATTGGCGGGCCCCGTGGCTCTGTAAATTGAATGTGCAATATAAGATCAACTCTGTACTCAAATAAGTAATCAAATAAATGAGCAAGTAACTGAGCAAATAGGTGCTCACAACATCAAACACTAAGGAATAAATATGGCAACACAATACATTATGCAACGTGATAGTAAGGGTTGGAATTTTCAGGTGTGGGTCTCATTTGTTTTGGCCATCGTAGCGGCTGGCGCTGGTGTGATTCAATTACCAGGACAAGAACTCGATCGCGCCTTTGTCTCTCTCGGTTTGTTCTTCAGCTTATTTGCGAGTTTTACCGTCGCGAAAATGATTCGCGATAATCGCGATGGTCAAATCGATACTACTTCATGGACCATGACGGTATGGGCAGCTTTTGTTGCGGCACTTTCACTAACAGCGTGGGGCTTATGGCGTATGAATATTCCAGTTTGGGAAAAGAGTTACATGGTGGTCAGTTGGTTATTCTTGATTACCTCAACATTTACCCTTGCTAAAACCATCCGTGATGCCCACGAAGCCGATTTAATGGAACGCTCCGCAATCGACACCAGCAAAAGCTAATCAAGACGAACTAAGAATGGGTAATTATGATTTCTGACTATTCTTAGACTCAAGAAAACGCTGCTGTTGCAACAATTGCTCAGCAGCGTTTTCGTGCAACTTGGCTTCATGCTCCGACAGCCCTTGCTGCAATAATGCCAGCTGTGATTTCAATAGCATTAACGCCGTTTTATCGTCCAAAATACCTTGAACGTGGCGCGCATGCGCTGGTACTTGTAGATAGGCATGTAAGCTATCAGGCAGATAGCGCTCGACGAATTGCTGTACGTAGAAACGCTGCTCGAAGCTGAGCGCATCGACGGCATCGGCACGCTGGTGAATTTCGTGATGCAAGGTTCGTAGTGCCGCCTTCAGGCGGAAAACTTGAATCAAAAAATCTTCCACCTCAAGGCGGGA
>CALKVB010000312.1 GCA_937996605.1 uncultured Oxalobacteraceae bacterium
TAGTGAAGAGTACCCCCGAGAGGAAACATCATGATTTACGAAATTTTAGTTCGCCCTTCATACAATAAAGTGATGACGTCTGATCACTTGATCTGGGTTGATAGTGAAATGCCAACACGCTTTTTCGAGCAATGGCTGCGTGATCATGCATTGTTAGATGGCAGCGGCCGTTCTCCTATCGTACGTTGGGGTATCGTGCAAAGCCAACGTCCAGCGCATTTTGAATTAGCGACGCAAGAAGGTGCTTTGATAGATCGTATCTCGGAATTAATGAGTGGCGCCGCGCACTTGGCAGATTTGCCGGCAGCACGTGTTGTGGCTAAGACTCCAGTTTTCCTCGCCGCTTAAACACGATAGGCTTCGCTTTTCGCCGAGCTTGCAAGAGTACAAAGTAGTTCACAAGGAAACCAGCATCGAATCTCGCAAGAGATGTAGTGCTGGTTTCGTTTTATTTGCTGTGTTGTTTTATTGTGTAGTCTTTTGGTGTAGTTTTTGTGCCTGAAGATAAAACGCGAGCGACATCCCGACAGAGATATCGTTGCATGGCGTCATAAATAGATTCCGCCACAAACGATGGTTTCTCCTAGGCGTTCACAGTACATCGCTTTGGGCTCGATCTTTTTGTTTTCTGGATTAGCGAATTTGTATTCATGCCAAAAATTGCGCTTCGTTTTGGCTAAGTCAACGCGTTCCTTTACAAAAGTACGACCATCGATATCCGTCAATTCAATCAGGTTCTTGCCTATCATCTTGGCATTTGCTCCGTGTGCCTGTACCACGCCATTCATTCCATAAACCACAATATACAAGTCGCGGTCGATGAATTTGCCAGACTTCTTATTGATTTCCTCGTAGGCTTGCTTCTCCCCATTTGCCTTGATATACGCGACAGCTTTTCTGACCATCGCCTCTGCTTCTGCTTTAGTAGCACCGCCTTCTGCAGCATGGGTCAGCGGTACAAACATCAAACTGCCAATGCCTAAGCGCAATAGTGTGTAGGCGAAGCTTTTATAGAACATGACAAATCCTTTCTAAACCAGTTTGCTGGGTTTCGATCAACACATGAATTGTTGGGACGGCTGGCAATTTTAGAACAATTCTTCAGTTTGGATATAGCTGATTTATCGAAATCGATTTGCTTTGTTTCGGTCGTTTGCCGCAGATATTCACTTAAACCAAACACTGGATCATGAGATTTAATCTGATTGGGCAGAGGTCTATCCTTGGATTTTTAAGATTGAACGCACCATCGATGATCGAATATCATCCATGTCTGAGCATTCTTTATGGTTGCACTTTGCCGCATTGATCTGAATTAAGCAAAGTACCTCCAGTCGCCTACACTAAGGAGTTGGACTGGCTTATCGCACTAATGTACTTGTGTTTTGATTGCATTGAGTTGATCGAGTTTAGCAGAGTAAATTGCATGTTCCTTCTGTGTCGTGCTATTCGATTTTGCAATGGCAAGATGCTGTTCCGCCATTTTCATTTCACCCAATCGCAGGTGAGCTAAGCCCAACCAGAAGTGAAACTCGTGATAGTCTGGCGCTCGATCTAATTCTTTTTGAAACAAACGTTTCGCGCTCGAATACTCTTTTTCTTCCATGGCTTTGACTCCCAATTTGAAAAAGTGAAAAGGCGGATAAGGTTGTCGGTGCGCCAATTTTTCTTGCATCGTACTTGCTTCTGTGGTTCGGCCAGTGCGCTCCATGGCTTGAATAATATTCGACATCGCGACATTGCTATCGGGGTCTAAGTTTAAGGCTTTGGAAAGTGCGGCAAAGGCAAATTCGTCGTCGTGATGGCGTAAATAGATGACACCTAAAGTATTGTAAGCTGCCGCAAAACTTGGATCAGCATGGATGGATGCGCGTGCCCAAAAATAAGATTGATTTAAATCTCCCGTGGTCAAACTCTCAGCTGCGCGATTATTGAAGTACATCGCAATAATTGTTTTCTCTTCGAGTTCGATCGTACGTTGACCAGCGGTTTCTTCTGGAGGATAAAAATCTATCGTCATTTGGTAGTTTTTATCCATGTGGTTGCGATCTTCAAAATGCCGTTTTCCTAAGACGATATTCACGTGTCCCACGTTAAAATAAAGAGCACCATTACGACTCCAATTTTCAGGAATCGTCACACTCTGGTACGACACATCGAGCCCCATTTCTTTTGCAAGCGCCGCTGTCATGATAACCAAGGAAAGGCAATTTCCTGAGCGCGCACTAAAGGTTTCAATCGCATTGCGGGTATAACTGGAATCGTATTCGAGCTTGAGTTGAGCTTTGGTGTATAGCGCATTAAACAAGGCACGTTGATGACTGGAGGATCGGATTTGTTGAAGGATTTCTTTGCTAATGAATTGCTTCATCTCTGGAGAGGTAGAAAAAATATTATTAGCATCGGGTAAAGTTTGCGGCGCGGTGAAAGCTTGGTCGTGCAAGAGATGGTGGGGGATTTGTACTACCGTAGGCGTCGCAGCGCAGGCGGATAACAAACCGAAACAAGCCGTCATGGCGATCCTGCGAAGGTAAGGAAGTAGAGCTTGCAGCATTTTTGTTCCTCCAGAATTGGAAGCAGCGAGGCGATTTATAAAAAGTAGTCGCGCCCTAGAGTTCACTTCACCAAGGAATACAACTTATACAAATCAGCATAGTGCGAAAACGGATAGATGCAAAGCAATTTAACATGAGATGCCAAGAATCAGGGATGAGTCATTCCCTCGGTACACCTTGTGCGCGTTTTCGACAGCAGGATTGATCTGATACTGCAATGCTATTTGAACCAGCAATAAGGATATGGTGAGACTGCATTTCACTTTGAGCCCATCTTCACTTCACATAGCATTTTTAGAATGGATGTCCTTCAACCGGAAAGCGAAATCCATGAAAAATAAAGTGCTCTTGATTAATCCACCACATACTGCGATTGGCAGCCGTATTCCGCGCGAGCATCTACCTCCTTTAGGTTTGCTTAGTATTGCAGGGCCCATGATCGATGCAGGTTTTCAGCTTGAATTAATTGACGCGGAATTCGGGCCACTCAATTTATTTGAGATCGTGAAACAGGCCCATCTCCGAA
>CALKVB010000313.1 GCA_937996605.1 uncultured Oxalobacteraceae bacterium
GATCTACACAGGCGAAGACACTCTTTCCCTACACGACGCTCTTCCGATCTCATACCATCCAGCGGCTTTAGAATGATGTCGCGATGCTCGGCAAAAAATTCACGAATTCTTTGCTGATCACGGGTCACCAAAGTTGGCGTAGTAAATTCTGAAAACTGAGCAATACTCAATTTTTCGTTATGATCACGAATCGCCGATGGTTTGTTAAAAACTCTGGCGCCCTGCTTCTCTGCCAAATCCAGCAAGTAGGTGGCGTAAATATACTCCATATCAAATGGTGGATCTTTACGCTGAATGATCGCATCAAATTCAGATAAGACGACATCCATCACGGGTGATAGTCGATACCATTGATCGGCATCGCCGGTCAAACTCAGCTCGTCAACTTTAGCACGCACCTGACCTGAAATCAGTGCCATATCCTGCGGACCAAAAGCAAAAATCTGGTGACCTCTACGACTTGCTTCGCGCATCATGGCGAAAGTCGAATCTTTATAAATTTTGAAGCTGTTGAGTGGATCGGTAATAAAAGCAATCTTCATATATTTTCGCAGTCTTGGAAGCGCGCAAGACGCTAATTCCAAGCGCACTACGCCTTAGTAAATTTCAGGATGAGGGTCTGTTTTCTCAAGTTCTAACGAGGCTGCCAATAGAGCCAAACGCGCTACTACACCGTACATGTAGAATCGATTCGGCGCCGCCGTGCCGGGCTTGGCCCGCATATCTGGCACAGCATGTTGCTGCGCGAAGGCCAAGGGTACGAACTCCATTCCTGGCGCATTGAGATTCTCGTCGACACCGCGATCTTGATGAACGCGATAAAAGCCACCGACCACATAACGGTCTATCATGTACACCACGGGCTCAGCCACAGATTCGCCAATTTGCTCAAAAGTGTACACGCCCTCTTGTACTATAAAATCGCGCACCGCACGGCCATCTTTAACCACGGTCATCTTGTTTTTTTGTTTAGCGTTGAGGTCACGTACCTCTCGCGAGTCACGCACCGTCATGATGCCCATGCCGCATGTACCTGCATCCGCTTTTACAATCACGAAAGGCTTTTCCTTGATCCCATATTCTTTGTATTTTTTGCGAATCTTGGCGAGTATGGTGTCTACCGTCGCCATCAAAGCATCGAGCCCAGTTCCCTCGTCAAAATTGACATCGCTGCACTTCGCATGGAAAGGATTCAACATCCATGGATCAATTTCAACCATCTTTGAAAACTTCTTCACGACATCGTCGTAACAATCGAAATGATTGGTTTTACGACGCATCGCCCATCCTGCGTGAAGAGGTGGCAACAAAGTTTGCTCATGAATTTCCTCCAAAATAGAAGGAATACTTTGCGACAAATCGTTATTGAGCAGTATGGTGCAAGGATCAAAATTTTTGAGACCGAGTCTACGACCATTAGCCGAGCGCTGCAATGGCTCCACTACTAAGTCGCTACCATCTGGCAAAGCGATAGTGGTCGCTGTCCTCACATTTTCATCAAGACTGCCAAGACGCACGTTTAATCCGGTCTGCCGATAAATTTGCATTTGGCGAGCAATATTTTGCCAGTACGTTATGTTGCATGGACTCTCTTCTGGAATCAGCAATAGATTGCGCGCATCAGGGCAATATTTTTCAATTGCTGCCATCGACGCTTGCACCGCTAACGGCAATACTTCAGACGATAGATTATTGAACCCGCCCGGAAAAAGATTGGTGTCAACTGGCGCCAACTTAAAACCCGAATTACGCATATCAACTGAACAATAAAATGGCGGCGTATGTTCCTGCCATTCAAGTCGGAACCAACGTTCTATCGAGGGCGTTGCCTCCAAAATCTTCTTCTCAAACTCAAGCAAAGGACCGTCAAACGCGGTCGCAAGATGCGGAACCATAATTACCTTTTATCTACCAAAATATATATGCAGCCCGCCTTCAACAGCAAGCATCGTAATCCTAACAGCTTGGGGCATTAAGCCCAATCTCAAGTGGGATTATCCTTAGCGCCGATAAGTGTATAAATTCTTACGAAAATGCCTGTGATTTATACTGACTTGTCCAATAAATCAAAGTGCTCGACCACTGGCGGACTAGCAAAGAAAGGCCCTACGATTGCCCTCCATGCGAGGAAAGCGTCTGATTGACGAAAATCAACGGTATGGTTCTCTAAGGTATCCCAAAAGATCATCAGAACATAACGCTCTGGTGACTCAATTCCTTTATTTACTTTGTAACCACGAAAACCTTTGGCATGTGCAATCACCTCATTTAGCCCCTTGATGATGGCTGCATCAAAGGCTACCTGCTGTCCAACGTGAATACGAATATCTGCTAATTCGAGAATCATAATGCTCCCATCTTTTACTAGGTTAACGATATACGGAAAAGACTATATCAAGCCGCGATCGCACAATTCTTTTTTGATATATGAATAAAAAACAGGGGCAGCAACGACGCCCGGCAACCCGAACAGCGTCTCCATGACTAAAATTGCAGTTAATAACTCCCATGCCTTGGCATTCACTTGCGATCCAATAATACGAGCATTCAAGAAATACTCCAATTTATGAATGATCACCATAAAACTGAGGGATACAGCTGCCATCTGCAATGAATGAGACAGACTCACAATCACTATCACCGTATTGGAAATGATATTACCGACGACTGGGATTAAGCCTGCAACAAAGGTAATCGCAATCATACTTTTGACCAAAGGCAGATGCACTCCCGCCATAGGCAAAATAACAGCCAAGAAAATACCTGTAAATACGGTATTGATCAAAGAAATACGAACCTGCGCAAACACTACGCGATGAAACATCTCCGCTAAATTCACTACACGTTGATGTAGGGCCGCTGCGAACGGCCGGTAACGATGCGTGCTGGTGGCATCTTGTAGTGCCACCATACTTGCGATGATCATGCCCAGCAACAAATGTACGATAATATGTCCAGCCTCTTGTCCCACTACTTTGGCTTCACCAGCATGATCGCGTAAAGCATCGATCATGATACGTTTAAGTCCGTCGACATCTTCCGGAATATTACTACTAATCCAAAGTGGCAATTGCTGGCGCGACGCCTCTATCATATCGGCGAGTTTTTGCATCAGGTTTTGTACATTACCGGCATCGCTACGCAAAAAAGCAAACACACCCCAAATTGCTAAGCTCAAACCCAGTATCACCATCGTTGAAAGAAAACCGACTGCAATCAAACGCGCTTGTTGGTTACTAAAGCGACGCTGTATTGTGGGTACTAATAATCGCACCAAGGAATACAAAACCAAACCCGAAAATAATGCCACTAGCAACCCCGACTTCAAAATCACAAACAAAGCGATTACGGCAATCAGGTAAGAGGCTAGGTCAACCCGAGAGATCGTTTTAATTTGAGTCATAACACTTCCTAAAATGGCGAAACTGGTTTTTCAATTGATTTTACTTTGCACACGAAGCGCATCTATCCCAACAACATGTGGCACCAAAACAGCGAGATTCAAATGCTGTTGACACCAATTCATCAATCTAATACCCAGTATGCTAGCTGCAAATGATCAAGAATGCATCGTTCCTACCGAAATATGCTCTCCAACACTGATCGAACACTTGCATGTGGTCGTCTAAAAAAGACAAAGTCGCTTGAGATTGATTCGAAATAATATGGGTTTATAGTATGATCTTGGCTCTTAGCCAATAAAATTTGGCGCCCCTCACCTAAGTTCAGATCTACATTCACGCCCTATTGGACCTATGAGAAAATCATTTAAGCAATATCATTTGTTAATTTGGATTTCTTTGATCTTGGTCCTTGGCTTTGTTGCGGTATTAGCGACTAGTTACTACGTATCTCGCGAAACTTTGCAGCGAGGCTTATCCGAGAATACTTTGCCCATCACGGGCGACAACGTATATTCAGAAATCCAGAAAGATATTTTGCGTCCTGTGTTTGTATCGGCGCAAATGGCGAATGACACATTTGTGCGTGATTGGGTGATCGATGGTGAACAAGATATCGCCCAAATCTCTAAATATCTCAAAGAAATCAAATCCAAAAATAATGCGATTTCTAGCTTCTTTGTCAGTGACATCACCAAGAACTACTATTACCCGGACGGGTTACTCAAAACCATTAAAGATAATGAGCCCCGTGACCAATGGTTTTTTCGCGTCAAAAATTTAAAAGCGCAATACGAAACCAATGTCGATGCCGATATGGCAAACCGCGACAACATGACCATCTTTACCAATTATCGTGTGGTCAATTACGAGGGTAAATTCATTGGTGCCGTTGGTATCGGTTTGACACTCGATACCATGAAACATTTGATTGACAGTTACCAATCACGCTTTCAACGCAATATCTATTTTGTTGATAAAAAAGGCAATGTGGTCCTCAGTGGTAGTAGCTTCCCTCATAAAAAAACGAATTTAGAAAACATCCCTGGCATCAAGGTATTGTCAAAGCAAATTTTGGCGAATACAAAAAATGATTCACTCCACCTTGAATACAGCGATGGGGCTGAGAACGTTTATCTCAACTCACGTTTTATTCCTGAGTTGGGATGGCATCTTTTAGTAGAACAAAATTTTGATGGCGAATTGAAACCGCTGCAACGTTTATTGATGATTAACGGTGCAATCGGCTTAGGGATTACCTTAACAGTTTTAATGATCGTTTTATTTTCGATTCGTCGCTACCAAATGCGAATTGAAAAATCGGCCGCAACAGATCCTTTGACCAAACTACTCAATCGCCAAGCATTCGATTTCGTATTTCAACAAGCGATACTCGACAGCGAGCGCTCGCGACAACCGC
>CALKVB010000314.1 GCA_937996605.1 uncultured Oxalobacteraceae bacterium
CTCTTCCGATCTATCACGATTAATTTATGTGGGCTTGCAGCAATTACACCAGTTTCGATGCCTACTTTTGCATAAGCATTTGCACCATGTGATTGAGGAGATCCGAACATAATTTGTTCCTTTAAATACGTCTACCGATCGATACTACTTTTTATTTACTAATATTGTTTAATGCACTCAATTGCTGGGTCAAAAATGAACTGGTGTTATTTAGATTGCTAACGATTCTATCTAATGCAGTAAATTGCGCGCGATACCTTGCTTCGGTATCGAACAGTCGGCTGTTAAGGATGTCACGCTGTTTCGTAATATTTTTGATGTTCTGGCTAACACCATTGCTACTACTTTGAATGGTGCCACTTGATCCAACGAAACCACTTAATAAGCTACTTAGTTTGGTTGCATAGCCTATCGAGAAACTCACTGTGCCACGATCACCAGTTGAGCCACCGGTAACCAATAGTTTTAGTCCGTCCGCGTCGGTACCTGACGTGGCCGAAAGTAATTGACCGCTGCCAAGAGCGCCAACGCCGTTAATCGTTCCCGCAACATCGAGTCCGGCGCTGCCAGATGATACCGTACCAGTGAGTAGGGCGTAGCTAGTCCCGCTTGAATCCGCAAGTGTAACTTTTGATTTGGAACCATAGGCATTTGACTCAATATTGAGTACCCCTCCTGTGGTGGTGGCGGTCACCGCAAGTCCAGCAGTGCTAAATGCGCTAGTACTATTGATAGCTGACTGTACCAAGGTCGCGAGCGCTGATGCTGAATAATCTCCTGCAGCCAGGCTAACGTCAGCGGTGACAGTATCTATCGTCACGCTCAGCTTGGTGTTGGCGGCGATAGTTGTGGTCGTAGGTAAGCTGAGGTCGCCGACTAATTTGGACTTGGTTGCTAATTGCGAAACATTTAATGTGTACGTTCCTGCTTTCGTTGCCGAACTCGAACCCGACAATGAAATCAAACTGTCGCTGGTAGAACCTAAGGAAGCAAACAAGCCACCAACATCGGTGAATTTTGTGGAGAGCGCCGTTGAAAGCTTACCAGAATCAACAGCAAGCGATCCATCTTTTTGAAAAGTGATGCCGATTTGCGCAAGCGAAGTGACGCCGCCACCGAGACCATTGACTGCCGTGCTAAGTGTGCGTCGTATTTGATCTTGCACACTTTGAGTAGTGGCATCTCCTAACAACAAACCCGCCTTTTTGGTCGTTGCGTCATAGGCTGTTAGATTTTTGATGGTGTTGTTAAGATCGTTGTAAGCCTTAACGAAACTAGTAATACTTGCTTGTACTGCGGTCGAATTTGCTGAAACAGAGATTGATGTTGAGCCAACTTTGGAGAGACCGAGTGAAACGCCTTGTATAGCGCCGGTGACTGAATTCGATGCACTAGAGATCGAAATTCCATTTACCGTGAGCGCAGCGTTTTGTGCGGTAGACACCTCAGTAAAATTTTGCACACCAGCCGGGTCGTAGCTAAGTAGTGAAGTAATGGACGCATCTTCGCCAGAAGACGTAATCTTTAAGCTGGAGGACTCACCCGTCTTACTTGAACTCAGAACGAGATGGTATGGAGTTGCACTACCATCGCCAACGATCGATGCGCTCACTCCTACGTTCGCAGCGTTTATCGCGTCACGAATGCCTTGCAAGGTATTATTAGTACTATTGATCTTAACTGTACCAACCGTTTGCGATGCGTCTTGTGTAAAACTAGAACCACCTGGATATACGCCGCTTACGGCAGTCCCTGTGATTTTGCCAAATTGAAATGAGATTGTAGTTTCAGTTCCAGTCCCAATTGCGGTGCTAGAACTAATTTGCCCAGCACTCGAGATGGTTTGCGCTTGCGCTAATTTTGATACGGCAACGCTATATGAACCGTTGGCGGCCGAGCT
>CALKVB010000315.1 GCA_937996605.1 uncultured Oxalobacteraceae bacterium
AGAAAGCATTGCTAGGGCCTTGAGCATTCCCGCCAAAAATCAAACTGGCACGATTCAAGACGTCGAACATGTTGTCATTTTCATGCAAGAGAATCGTTCATTTGACCACTACTTTGGAACTCTGAAAGGAGTGCGCGGTTTTGGCGATCCACGTCCAAGCTTACTTCGCAATGGCAAGCCGGTTTGGTACCAGCCTATGGATAATGGCAAATACCAAATGCCTTTCCCACTCAGAGGCTACGGCGATGTCAGCGAAGATCGTGCACAATGCCAAGCAGAAGATTTACCGCATAGCTGGAAATACAGTCAAAAGATGTGGGCACATTACGATGTGTGGGTCAAAGAAAAAACTAGTATGAGCATGGGTTATCTGACGCGCGCCGATCTACCGTTTTACTATGCCCTCGCTGATGCCTTTACCGTAGGCGACGCTTACCACGCCTCCGTATTTGGCCCGACAGATCCGAATCGTCTTTTTCTTTTTAGCGGCACCAATGGTGTGTCTGTCGGCAAAGACGGTCGCCATGCTCTGTCGAATGTCGACGACGGCAATGAGACAGGCTCGATGTTAAGAGACAAAAAGGGTTGGAAGTCGCCCTATACTTGGACAACCTATGCTGAACGATTAAGCGCAAAAAAAATTAGCTGGAAGGTGTATCAGGAATACGATAATTTTGGTGACAATGCACTGGCTTACTTTCCCCAATTTCGCAATCTTGATCGGCAAGATCCGGCACAAGAGGAACGTTACCAACGCGCGCGTGCCTATGCGGGAGAAACCAGCGAACTCGATGAAAAAGGGTTACCGCGCAACACCAATTCGAACGACGCCCAAGCCTTGGTTGATCGTTTTGCCAACGATGTACGCAACGGGCAACTACCTGCCGTTTCGTGGATTGTAGCGCCCACCAAATTCTGTGAACATCCAGAGAAAAACCCACCGGGGTATGGCGAGTCTTTGACCTCTCGCTTACTCGATGTGCTCACTGAAAATCCAGAGGTATGGGCAAAAACTGTTCTTATCTTGTGTTACGACGAAGAGGGTGGCTTCTTCGATCATGTTTTGCCGCCAGTTGCCCCTGCCACACGCCACGATGGCTATAGCTCAGTCAGCACCGCTGGAGAAATCAGTAAAGGTGAAGCCTTCGGTTTGGGTGCTCGCCTCCCCTTCATCATCGCCTCTCCGTGGACGCGCGGTGGCTTTGTTTGTTCCGAAGTTTTTGATCACACTTCGATTATTCGATTTTTAGAACAACGTTTTGGCGTGATGGAGCCAAATATCTCAGACTGGCGCCGCGCTATCTGCGGAGATCTGACGTCCATGTTCGACTTCAGGCAATCAGAAGTCAATCGTCCCCAAGCCTTATTCGAGACCCCACATCAACATTACATTCAGAATGCGCAACTCTCTTGTGAGAGCAAAAAAAGCAAAGAAACCCCGCGATTAGAGCAACTAGTAAGGCAAGAAATTGATGCTGGCGGCAATACTCGACCTGCACGTCCGCTATCGTATCAATGTGAAGTCAATGGCAGACTCAGCGAAGACAAACAGGGTTTCCAAATCTATTTCAATAATCGAGGACGGGTCGGCGCAGCATTCACAGTATTTGCGCAGAGCCACAATGCTGGTCCATGGTACTACACCATGAGCAGTGGTCATCAATTTAGCGAGACTTGGTCACTGATTGATTTCGGCAGCGAGAAATACGCCTTACGAGTACATGGACCGAATGGCTTTCTACGGATCTTCCAAGGGCGTAATGGGACCTTACTAGATGTAATAGTGACTCCTAATCTAAAGGCTCACAGCCTCACAATTCAACTCAAAAATCAAGACCAACGTGCTTATACGATTCGATTATTTGATAGTTTTTATGGAGGAAATGACCGCCATCTAGTACTTGAAGCGCAATCACAAACTCAGTTCGAATGGGAGTGCCAAACTAGCGGACATTGGTATGATTTTGCGTTCACTCTCGCTGAAGAAAAAGACTTTCTGTGGCGCTATGCTGGCCATCTCGAAACGGGGAAAATTAGTATTAGCGATCCTGCAAATGGTGCACTTCAACGACGCTAAATACAGCGTTTAAAGTTTTTCAAAACTGACCCAAAAATTGGTGCCGTGGGTGGGTGAGGTGTCGAAACCGATCTCGCCCTCCATTAACTCCACCATAGATTTACAAATTTTCAGCCCCAGGCCACTACCCTGTTTCTGGCGCGTATCAGAATTATCGGCTTGTGCAAAACTATCAAACATCACTGTTTGAAAATCTTTAGGAATCCCTGGGCCACGATCAATTACATGCACTTGCCAACGAGGCCCACTTGAAATCAAACGCACGATCACTTTTTGACCCGCCGGAGAGAATTTAACGGCGTTTGACATAAGGTTACTCAGAACTTGTAATAAACGATCTGAGTCACCCCATATCATCGCCTGTTCAACACTACACTCAAGTTCAAGCCCAACTTGAAAACTTTGTGCGTAGGCGGAGTTTGCTTCAATCACTTGCGGTAACAAGCTGATCAAATCAAGTGCACGCATATCAAATTTCATTTTTCCCGCATTGAGTTTCTCCATGTCGAGAATATCGTTGACCAAATTCGATAAGCGCTTGCTATTTCTATGTGCCACAGCAATCATTTGCAAAGCCTTCTCTGGCAAAGCACCCATAATGCCATTTTCTAGTAGCGAGAGTGAACCACGTATCGAGGTCAACGGTGTTCGCAATTCATGACTTACAATTGCGATAAACTCTGCCTGCAATCGGCTGATACGATTACGTTCAGACAAATCAAGCACAAACGCCACCCAGTCTCGTTCGCTTTCCTCAATTCGTGCAATCCCAACTAACACCGGAATCACTCTACCATCCGCGCAAATCAACTCCTTTTCGTAGGCAGGCAGAACCGTATTCACCGTCAATTTTTCTAGCGCTTCTTGGTCAACCTTATGGAACGCCATTGGTGTTAAATCTTGCCAACGTCGATTACCACTTATGAGCTCGCTTTCACTATAGCCTGTGAGCTGAACGAACGCTTCATTTGCACCGGTAAGTCTTCCATTCTCTTGTCCTTGTATGATCCCGATCAAACAAGAATTAATTACCTTTTTAAGGTGCTGCTCACTCACCTCCAATGCGTTCAGCAAGGTCTGATACTCGGTAATATCACGTATGGTTCCTTCAAAACTTTCAACACCACTTTCCAGATGTTGCACATACATACCGTCGCCAAGGACAAAATGAATCTTGCCACCGGGCCGAACAATTCTGAAACCCAAGTGAAATTCTCGACGTTCTTTCATTGCCGACTGCAAAGCTTCTTGCACCTTACGCTGATCATCAAGGTGTATAGCAGCAATCATGACTTCCAAACTGGGCGCTGTCTCGCTATCTTCGATGGAAAAAAACCAGCGCGCCGAATCTGAACAATTCACCTCTTGTGTAGCAATGTCGATACTCCAACTTCCCATTGCGGCTAAGCGTTGTGCTTCGTTCAGTCGATCGCGCTGAGCTTGTAACATTTTTCGGTTCGCATTACTCTCGAATAGATACATCGCTCCACTCAGAGAAATCAAAATCACGCTACATCCTGCAATCGCCATAAGAACTATGGTCTTGAATTTTTCATTTCTTAATTCTGCAATACTAGGAACCGCTAATGCATGCAGCACTTCCAAAGGTTTTTCAGATAATTTGACGGAACCGGTAACGTAAGTATTTGGCGAATTTCCAAGCTGCACCAATCCTTGGTAATTTGTATCTGCTAAAGGGTGAATTTCGAACAGTGGAAACTCATCACGTTTATACAAAGATTTACGTTTGTCAGCTGGTAAAGTAAACACCGGACTGCTTTGTAGCGCCTTCATCTCTTGCTGTTTATCTTGCGCCAAAATGATGACCCCATTTTCATCGATCAAGAACACACCAGATAAATCGATATCTTGCGCCAATCGCGTAATATCAATTTTTGCCGTAACCACCCCTATCACTATCTCACCATCATAAACAGGCGCAGAAAAATACAGGCCTGGCGTAAGTGAAGTTTTTCCTAGTGCAAATTGATAACCCGCATTGCCCCCAATTGCAGCCTTGTAATAATTACGTTCACGATAATTATTCCCAACCAAAGATTCGGCAAGTTGATGATCGCTGGAAGCCAAACAATCACCATAACGGTCCAGAACATACGCCAAATCAAATCCAAGTTGGTCTTTTGCATTGGTTAATGCTTGATTAATTGGCGTCCAGCGCTCGTCTTGGTTCTGCAGTCGAATTCTTTGCTTTCGTTGGGCCGCAGTTTCAGTGGAAGAGATTCCGGTATCGACAGCCTTCAAAGCCAAAACCAATTGCCGGTTTTGCGCAAGGACAAAAGGAATTCCTTGCATAGTGCGCAAGCTCCTTTGCAAATCCGCAGCAACACCTTGTGCCATTAAGTTACTACGTTTCTGTTCTTGATCGATCAGAGTGAAAGCGCGTTGTTGGAAGCTAAAATTCTCATACTGCCAGATCGCGAAAACCCATATTAGGCTCAATATGCTCAACAGCCACAAAATCCGCTTGCGGTAGGAGATAACATTGCGCTGAAGCGGCGATTCATGCATACGCTGAAGATCTCAGGAGAAGAATAAGAAGCGAAAAAAATGCCAATAGGAATCACGCAAAATTGTGCCGACTAGAACCCGCCCTCGAATGCTTTGTTGGAGGCGTGGAGCCGCAGGCAGTACAAAATGTACGAAAAATCGAACATCACAACGACAGCAACTGTTTTGAGTAAGCCCTGCGCAAAAATGTATTTCTTTCACGCAATTCAGTGTACGACAATTAGCAATAGTAACTGTCATTTTTTGAGCAATTTTCGTCGTTTTTGCGACAACAGAATCGAGGCACTACTTACTACTTATTGACCATCAAGTAATAATTCCGGAGCGATATCGTTACTATCTTTGAGTGTTTGCAATACGATATTGGAACGAATGTCTAATACGCCTGTCGTCTTGTATAGGCGCTCCAAAATAAAAGAGGAATAGTGCTTGAGGTTACGTGCTCGCACCCTTAGCAAATAATTTGCATCACCAGTGATGATGTAAGTACCAACCACTTCCGGCCAACTTAAAATTGCCGTTGTGAAGTTCTCATGCCAGTGTTCGACGTCACGTCGCATGGTGACCTGCACAAAGGCATCAACTTCCAAACCGATTACGTTCGGATCGAGCACTGCTCGATAGTGACTGATGACGCCACTCTCTTCCAGCATACGCACGCGACGCAAACATGAGGACGCTGACAGAAAAACTTTCTCCGCCAAATCCTGATTGCTAATGCGACCATCGGCTTGCAGCAAGGCTAAGATTTTTAAATCAGTTGGATCTAATTGCATACAAAATTTTCCGTCATTTTTTCAATCATTCTAACGAATTTATTCTACTTTGATTCAAAACTTTACTTTAATTTGCAAGAACACATCATGAAAAAGCGCATAAAATATCTTCGCGTTACATTTTATTAATTCGTCGATTCCTAACGTCTAGGCTTACATAAAAGCAAGGTCCGGAAGCCATCTTAAACTGAACAATGGCTTTACCTTAGAAAAGACCTAGGGTCGACAATTTGAATTTATTTTGATGAAGAACATGACATTATTGACACGCCAAGACTGTATCGAACTCGACCAGCAAGACACACTCGCCCCGCTGCGTGACCAATTCGCGCTGCCAGATGGAATGATTTATCTTGATGGCAATTCATTAGGTGCGCAGCCAAAAGCCGCCCAACAACGAGCACTCGACCTGATCCAACAAGAGTGGGGCAAGGATCTCATCAAGAGTTGGAACAAAGCAGGATGGTTTGATATGCCTTCACGCTTAGGTGACTTGCTCGCGCCCTTGATCGGTGCTGAAAAAAACGAAGTAGTGGTCACTGATTCAACGTCGATCAATCTGTTTAAAGCAATTGCTGCAGCGCTTGAGATACAGGCAAATCATCCTCAACACAAATCACGCCGCACCATCGTGACTGAGCGTTCCAATTTTCCGACCGATATTTACATGGCGGAGGGAATCACTCGCTGGCTGGATCGAGGTTATCGTATTCATTTGGTTGATCATCCCGAAGAACTAACGACAGCCATCAATCATGATACTGCCTTAGTCATGCTCACCCATGTCAACTATCGCTCCGGGTATCTGCACGACATGCAAGCCATCACCGCACAAGCACATGCACAAGGAGCTTTATGCCTTTGGGACTTGGCACATTCTGCAGGTGCAGTCGAAGTCAATTTACATCGAGCAAATGCCGATTTCGCTGTTGGCTGTTGCTACAAGTATTTGAATGGTGGACCAGGCGCTCCAGCTTTTATTTGGGTACCGCACCGACATCAAACTCACTTCCATCATCCGCTGAGTGGCTGGTGGGGTCATGCAACGCCGTTCGCGATGGCACCTTCATTCGAAGCGACTGCAGGTATTCGACGCGCCCTTTGTGGCACCCAACCCATCGTTTCTTTAGCCTTAGTCGAATGTGGATTGTCCATTTTTGCACAGACATCGATGGCTGAAATTCGTTGTAAATCGCTAGCATTAACCGAGCTATTTATTAATTTGGTTGAACATCGTTGCGGCCATCACCCTCTCAAATTGGTCACACCACGTGATCAACAACAACGAGGCAGCCAAGCCAGCTTTACCCATCCACATGCATATGCTGTAGTACAAGCATTGATCGAACGCGGTGTCGTTGGTGATTATCGCGAGCCAGAAATTATGCGATTTGGATTTACGCCTCTGTACACGCGCTTTGTTGATGTGTGGGATGCGGTTGAAATTTTACGTGACATTCTCGACACACAATCCTATCAAGTTGACCTGCAACGCAATGCGGTGACTTAAGTATTCACTTTTATTGGACCACACGATCATGACTAACGAGTTAAACAATCAAAGTAAGCAGAATCAAAGCGGCGAACAAAAATGTCCTATGTCTTGGCATGGCGCAAAAATGGATTTCAGTAAGGACATGAGCTACGGCGATTACCTTGGCTTGCAACAAATCCTCAGCGCGCAGCATCCCCTCTCGCCAAATCACAATGAAATGCTCTTCATCATTCAGCACCAGACGAGTGAGCTGTGGATCAAATTAATGTTGCATGAACTCCACGCGGTGCGAGAGCAGATCCGAGTGGGTGATTTGCCACCTGCTTTCAAAATGTTGTCACGGGTTGCACGCATCATGGATCAACTGGTACATGCTTGGGACGTTCTCGCTACCATGACGCCCAGTGAATACACTGCGATTCGCCCTTACCTCGGTAACTCCTCAGGATTTCAATCACACCAATATCGCGAACTCGAATACCTCCTTGGCAACAAGAACGCCAACTTATTGAGTGTGCATGAAAGCAAAACCGAAATTCATGCAACTCTTAATGCAGCGCTGCACTCACCATCGATTTATGACGAGGCGGTTATGTACATGGCACGCAATGGCTTTGAAATTGACGATGCCCGCTTGCATCTTGACTGGACAAAAACCGTCGCACCGAACGAATCAGTGAAACTTGCTTGGCAAAAGGTCTACCAAGCACCCGAGCAATATTGGGCATTTTACGAACTAGCTGAAAAACTAGTTGACATGGAGACATCATTCCGTATCTGGCGCTTCCGTCATGTCACGACCGTAGAACGCATTATCGGTTTTAAAACTGGTACTGGTGGAACCGCAGGAGTAAGTTACCTGCGCAAGATGCTGGATGTCGTGTTATTTCCTGAGCTTTTCTCAATTCGCACTGAATTGTGAATACTTGCTTTTGTGCTCACATAGCTCAATGAATGAGACGGGCAGTATTTTCAAATTCACTTGTGCATTGCAATAAAACCATCATATTTACTACTCTCGAGAAATAATTTTGGGGCTGTTATCGGGCTAATTCGACCTTCTCAAAACCACGTTAGTTACTCTCGAGAGTAGCGCCATTCGTCGAAAACGCGGCGTTTGCCTGTAAAAATCGGCCTAAGTAAAATTACGTTAAAATGTATTTTTAGTTAATATTTTGTTGTAAAAATGACGCAACAAGAAAGCCGAAAAAAATTATTTTTTTCATTCAAATGTTGCCGGTAGAAAAATTTCATTACATCAACAAAAGTGTATCGCCGAAACCATCCTTCAGTTTCATCTTAAGCTCCAATTCCAATCTAATAAAACAGAGCTTTAATTTCATTCCCTAGAATAATATTTCGAGAAATGCTAGTTTCATCGAATAAAAAAACAATTCTAGGTTATCGCGAAAATTAATCAAATTGCAATCACCTCTTCGCTGGCGTGAAGGCTTAAGTGGTATCTGTTTGGTACTATATTTTCACTGTTGTTTTTCAAACTTTTGCAACAATCGCTGGCTTGACACTGCAATGCCGCAAATGTTCTCATTCGGGGTGAATGTTTTTTCAGGGCAAATTAGATAACACTTTAGGCCGCTATCGCCCCACCTTTGGAAAGCTTTTTGGGAGTCGAACTCCTGGATTTTTCGAAAGGCTTAAGTAGCAAACATTGATGTTATCGAAGTTCTGGTTCCCGCAAGGAAATGCATTTCCGAATATGTTTTTAAGAAAATACAAGAAATTTTTTAAAAGCTAATTTTGTTGTTAAATCACTGGAGGAAGTCAACATGGTAGAAAAAATCTTATCCCGATCAGTGCGCCTAATGTTTGCAAGCGGCGTCGTGATGGGTGTGGGCGCAATCGCACAACCAGCGTTCGCACAAGATGCAGCACCACAACGTATCGAAATTACAGGTTCTTCTATTAAGCGTATCGCTGTAGAAGGTGCATTGCCTGTTCAAACTTTGTCTAAATCACAAATCGAACAAACTGGCGCAACTACAGCAGCTGATTTGATCGCAACTTTGCCATCTATGCAAGGTTTCGTGACATCTTCCACATCCATTAACGGTGGCGGCGGCGGTACACAAACTGCATCTATCCACGGTATTGGTGACGGCTACACTTTGGTCTTGTTGAATGGTCGTCGTATCGCTCCATTTACAACAGGCGCGACAGTCAACTTGGCAAACATTCCTTTGTCCGCTGTTGAACGCGTAGAAATCTTGACTGACGGTGCTTCTGCATTGTACGGCTCTGACGCGATTGCAGGTGTTGTGAACTTCGTATTGAAGAAAAATCAAAAAGACTTCAACGTTGAATTCACATACAGCACACCACAACAGTCTTCTAAAGGCAAAACAACAAACTTCGCAGTTTCTAAAGGCTTCGGCGACCTGAACACTGACGGTTACAACGTATTATTGGCTTACAGCCATGACGAACAAGCTGAATTGAATGCATCTGACCGTGCATTCTCCAAATTGGGTGGTGTTACACCATTCAACGAAGGCGGCAAACAGTACGTTATGACGATGTATTCAAGTAACTCTATTCCAGCAAATATCAACGTTCGCCGTAGCGATGGTGCTAACGTAAGCTTCAACCCATACAAAGTATTGAACAACGGCGCATGCCCAGCAGAGAATACTTTCCCAGGTGGTAACCGCTGCTTCTTCAACTATGGCGCAACTGTACAGTTATTGCCAGAATTAAAGCGCGACAGCTTGTTCGGTTCCGTCAACGTGAACATCAACGACAACTTGAAGTTCTTCGCTGAAGGCATGGGCACTAAGTTCACAAGCACAGCACGTTTTGCTCCTCCTGCACAACCATTGACAGTGGACATCAACAGCGCATTGTGGAAAAACTCTGTTGTTCCTGCTTACACAAAATTGGGCTTGGATCCAACTAAAGTAACAGCAGCAACAATGACTTTGCGTTTAGTTGATGCAGGCGGCCGTACTGACGGTTGGGCAACTGAATCCAAACATTTGGCAACAGGTTTTGAAGGTAACGCAATGGGCTGGGATTACACAGCTTCTTATGTTTACTCTGAAAACAAAGCAATCGACAATGCTGTAGCAGGTTACACATCTGGCGAAAAATTAGCAGCTTTGATCAAAGCTGGTACATGGAACCCATTTGCATTGCCAACAGCGGCATCTAAAGCAGCCCTGGCGCCAGCCGTGTTGAAACAAGTTTTGGACGTATCTAAGTCTTCTATCGACGTCATCAATTTGCGCGGTTCTCGTGAAATCTTCAAGTTGGCTGGCGGTAACGCAAGCTTGGGCTTGGGTATCGATGCGATGACGCAAAAATACGTAGACAATCCATCTCAAATCGCTCAAGGTCCTAACAAGCAACAACCAAGCTGGACTGATACCAACGTTGGTGGCGGCACAGGTGCATTGCCAGTTGACAGTAAGCGTAACAGCTTCGGTGGCTTCGCAGAATTGTACATGCCAGTTCAAAAGAACTTGGACGTAACTGCTGCTGCACGTTATGACAGCTACGACGCTGTGAAAAATGCGAAAAACTTTGATGACCAAGGTAACTTGAAATCACCAGCAACTCAAGGTGAAAAAGCAAGCTCTGGTACATACAAGATTTCTGCTGCGTTCCGTCCAACTGACACAGCATTGATCCGCGGTTCTTATGGTACAGGCTTCAAAGCACCAACAATGTCCTCGATTACTTCACCAATCGTGAACGGTGGTTCTTCGAACTTCTTCCCATGCCCAATCAAATCTGGCCCATTGTTGCCTTTGTGTAACGGCACTGCAGAGTACAACTTGTTGACAGGCGGTAACTCTACAACTGGTTCTACAGCGTTGAAACCAGAAAAATCGACACAATGGTCTGTTGGTTTCCGCGTTGAACCAGTACCAAGCGTTTCTGTTGGTTTCGACTTGTGGAACGTGAAGTTGAAAGATCAGATCGCGACTTTGTCTCAATCTGAAGTGTTCTTGAACCCAGCGAAATACGCGAACTTGTTCTCTGCTTACTACGATCCAATCGTAGGTGGCAACGTATTGGCTGCTACTTTGACACCATTCAACTTGGCTTCTTCTCAATACCAAGGTGTAGATTGGGATCACTCCTACCGTATGGCTACTTCCATGGGTAAAGTGACTTTCAACTGGACAGGTACATACATGTTGAAAGCTGACTCTGAGTCTGGTATCGCTGGTGATCCAGTTGAAAAATCTGTCGGTCGCTTCGACAAATACAACAGCGTAACTTTCCGTGTGATTTCTCGTTTGTCTACAATCTGGAAACCATCTGATCGTTACACTCACTCTTTGACTTTAGGTTACCACTCAAGCTACAAAGATCAAGTGATTACAGCTGATGACGGTTCTACAGCGATCCGCAATGCAGATGGTTCTGCTGGTGACAACGTTGATTTGACACGTACAGTGAAGGCTTACTACACATTCGACTTCCAATCTAAAGTTAATGTGTCTAAGAACTTGACTATCACTGGCGGTATCAAAAACTTGTTCAACCAAGATCCACCATTCTCACAACGTAATGCTGGTGGCGGTAACCAATTGGGTTACGATGGTCGCTACACAGATCCATTGGGTCGTCAGTTCTACGTAGTGGGTAACTTGAAGTTCTAATTTTTGAAGTTTAAAAATTGAACTATTAAGTTGTAGAACTTATGCAGCACAAAAAAGACCTCAAGTCGCCTTGAGGTCTTTTTTTTATTTTCTAACTAGCTAAAAGCCTTGCCTCGGCTGCATACTTACAGGAACTACTGAGCTGCACAGCTGTCAAATTCCAGATGCAAAAAACCGAATCGCCCACCTAATTTGGGGTAGGCTTTCAGTTCCAAGCTAACTAGACTGATGCAGAACATCAGCTAGTGTGCATTGATGTCGTACTGCGACACAAACCAAAAATCTAAATAAGTGAAAGAGGACACTATGCGACCAGCATTTTTACGCAATACGCTTAGCCTGATGATCTCAGGTATTTTTATCGCCAGCACAGCAAGCCCCATCGTCGCCATTGCGGCAGAAAAGGAAATGCAAGCAACGAAAACCACGGCTAGCAAGAAAACAGCGAAAAAACTTGGCTCAGGTATTGAACTTCAATGGATCGACAAGAACGTTCGCCCACAGGATGATTTCTTCCGTTACACTGCTGGCAAATGGCTGGAAACAGCACAGATTCCCGCAGATAAAGGTCGCACTGGCTCCTTCGATGCTTTAGCAGAATTAGCACTGAATCAAAGCCGAGACATCATTCAAGAATTGGCGCAACGCAAAGACTTGAAAGCAGGTAGTAACCAGCAGAAAATCGCGGATATGTACAGCAGCTTCATGGACGAAGCAAAAATTGAAGCTGCAGATATCCAGCCACTTCAATCCGACTTCGCACTTTTTGACAAACTAAAAGAGAAAGCACAATTGCCGTTGGCTATGGCTCACTTGGCACGTCTCGGGGTAGGCATGCCTATCGGTGCGGGGGTGACACAGGATGCGAAAGACTCGTCTAAATACGCAGTATCAGTCGGCCAAGGCGGCTTAAGCCTGCCTGATCGCGAATACTATCTCAAACTCGATGATGCTAAGTTCAAAGCAGTACGCGAAGCTTACTTGGTCCATTTGGAAAAGATGCTCAGCATGGGTGGCATAGAAAATCCTGCTCAAGGTGCTGCAGCTATCTTGGCCTTAGAAACCGAAATTGCCAAAATCCAATGGAGCAATGTCGAAAATCGTAACCCAGTCAAAACCTACAACAAAGTAGAAATCACGAAACTGAGCGAATTGCTCGGTAATTTTGATTGGAATACCTATTTTGCGGCGAATGGTACAGGCGGTAAGGTTGACTACGTCATCGTCCGACAACCTAGCTATTTGACAGGTTTCGCAAAATTGATTGATGAAACTCCGATTAACGTTTGGCAAACCTATTTCAAATGGCGCTTATTGAATGCCTATGCGCCATTGCTGAGCAAACGTTTTGTCGACCAAGACTTCAACTTTTCTAGCGTGACTTTACGTGGTATCCCAGAGAACCAGCCACGTTGGAAACGTGGCGTCGCACGCGTTGAGGAAAGTTTATCGGAAGCCTTGGGCCAACTCTTTGTCGAGAAACACTTCCCTGCATCGAGCAAAGCGCGTATGCAAGAATTGGTCAACAATCTCTTACTCGCCTATA
>CALKVB010000316.1 GCA_937996605.1 uncultured Oxalobacteraceae bacterium
ACGCTCTTCCGATCTTATGGCAAGTGAGTGACCTGAGTACAGAATTGGAATTAGGTAAAGCCGAAACACTCGCACTCAAAATCCTAGCACCTGAATATAGCGATAGTGCCATACATCGTCGCCTGCTCATCGAAGAAGCGACTCTTGTGCGCAAACTCGCTCACGAGCACATCGTGCGAGTATACGATTGGGGACGCGACCCATCCACAGGCAATTACTTTATCGTGATGGAGTATTTACAAGGACAAGATGTTGACCACTATTTAAGCCAGCATTTCCAACCAAATCAAGGTGCACAGGCAGGCATAGGTCTGCGCCAAGCTTTGAATATTTTGATGCCCGTCGCCGAAGCCTTAGCCTATGCTTGGAATAAGTATCAGTTGGTGCATCGCGATCTTAAGCCTGGCAATTTATTTCTATGTAAAAACGGCAGTGTCAAGTTGCTGGATTTCGGCATCTCTGCACGACTACGCAGCCATTCACAATATCCCCAAGATTCACGAGCAAAGACAGATCCCCACCTGAAGCCTGGCCCACATGCAGGCACCGCTGGGTATCGTGCTCCAGAAGCTGGTACGCATCAAGAGGTGTATCAACGCTCGCTTGATGTGTATGCGGTGGCGGTGATGCTGTACCAAATGCTCACGGGCGCCATGCCTTTTCCTGAACAAAGGCAAATGCATCATCAACCCGCCAAACCCAATAAGCTCAACGCTGGACAATGGCAAGCATTACAAAAAGGTTTTGCCTGGGATCCTGCGCACCGACAAAGCGATGTATTAGGTCTGCTTCAAGATATCAAACAGCAGATACACGCCGAAAGGGGTGCTGGCATACCGGTTTTTCAAGAGAGTGATGTGCGCGCCGAACAAAGGCGTCAACGCAAAGAATTAGAAATACAGCGTAGACAGCAAGCAAGTCAGGCACTGCTGCAATTGCAGGCAAGGGTCAGTCAACAATATCAAGCCAATGCCATTTTCAACGCCACGAAGACGATGCCAAACAAAGAATGGGATGCTTCAAAAAATTATTTAGCGCGTATCAGCACGGCAAGCAGCAAGCCTACTTAATTTATCGAGACCAAGCGAGTGACAAATTGTCGCAATGTTTCATTCATCCTCGATCTTGACGCCGTATTTTTTGAAATACCACTGCATGAAAGGTATTTCAATCAATAAATACGTCAGCACCGTAAACCAAAACCAATTGGCCTCGAATATCAACATATTGAAGGCGTAGCCCGTACCCCAACATTGCGTGCCAACGATTAGCAAAGAAAGAAGCGTCGCCACTAAATCACATAGCGCGATCTTCTTCAAGCTATTGCCTGCAAGTTTGGGATAGACCAAAAAATAGCCAACAATGATGATCACGAAATTAAGTCCGATGACGGTAATTTCTAAGCTATCCATCGATTACCTTGTCCCTATCCAAATAAAATACAGAGCGATCATCTCACTAAGGAGGCTGAGCCAGTCGCACGCTTAATCCATTCTTCTTCGCTTTGGATATTTTGTTCCGCACTCAAGGCCAACTTGGTGGCGATGGCCAAAGAACGATCAACTAAAGCGTCTTCGTTTTAATCAGTCAGTTGCTGCTGTTGGATCAAACCCACAAAGATAGTAGCGGCCATTTGTGCCACCACCGACTCACTATGCTGTAAATGTAAAAATTCGACTTTCGACATATTTTTTTCGAATTCTTTCACGCTGATTGTAGACTGAGATTGTACGCTATGAGGGTGGTATATCAACCCAAAGCTCGACTCGCGTCATACTAAGCTTTCAACAACAAACCTTTATCGATTAAGCCTAAAGCTGGTTTGCATAGAGAAGTGTTAGCCAAAAAGCGTGGCATAAACGCACTTACCTCGGTAACCCAAATAAAAGTAGAAGAAAATTCAAAACCAATAACGTAGGGGCTGAAAATATGATCATCCATTGAACACCTTTAGTTGGGCTATCTAACTTCAACAATTTCCTTATCGCCATAGGGATAGCAACCATCAAGAAAATCGCAAAAATAGGAAGTACATAAATAGCCAATAAGCCTGGTGCAAAACCACCATGCGCATTCAAAATACCAAGATCACCGAAAGCGCCACCAACCAAGATAATCAAAAGCAATGTGAATAGCGCTAAGAGCACTACATAAATTTTTCTAACAATAGGAATCATTAAGTGAGGACGCGTTCACAGATTGGATATCCGATAAAGTATATCAATTATCGCGCATCGCCTTGAAGGATTTCGTACCTAGCTCTGTTTTACTGAAATCAAAAAACGCTACATTCAAAAGTTTCGGGCCAGCACTCGCGTTCACACTGCAGAGTAAAAATAAGATGGGAAATAAGTGGCGGAAATAGTTCATCATCAATACGTTTTTTTGATTCGACATTTAGGATGACAACGACGGATCGGCGCAGGGTCCTCTTGACGCATTGTCGTTAGACCTTGGTGAGTACAAAATTTACGAACAAAGAACTCAGTGTGTTGACTAAAGCAAAAGTTGCCAATAGCCGACATTGACCCATTCATCAAACTTCATTCCCACTTCTTCGAACTCAGCGACTTTCTTAAATCCTATACTTTCATGCAAAGCGACGCTGCCCTGATTAGGTAAAGCAATGCCGGCGATCGCGCTATGCAATTGCAAACTTCGCAATTGATCGATTAAAGTTCGATACAGCTGCGTCCCTAGACCTTTACCGATCTGTTCCCGAGCAACATAGACAGTGGTCTCTACAGAGAATCGATAAGCACTACGTACTCGCCATGGTGTCGCATAAGCATAAGCTAGCACTTGCTCTTCGTCGACACACACCAACCAAGGGAGCTCAGGCTTGTGTTGTGCGATTCGATTTTGCATCTCTTCGATACCGACCAAATTCTCCTCGAAACTAATCGTGGTATTGAGTACGTAGTAATTATAGATATCGCGGATCGCCGCGGCATCATGTATTGTCGCTGGGCGAATGATCATGATCGTATTTTTGAAATTTCAAATTGTTGATAGAAATAGCGTCGGCACTGCCGCCGGATCGCTTGCACTTTGCTGCCGTGGTTCGCGAATGTTCTAGCACTGCTCTCGAACATCTATGGGCGCTCTAGTTCAGCTCTTTGTTCAGCTGCTTTGGTGCTGTTAACCAAAGCCTCAATCAAAATCGCCAAGGCATCATGAATTTGCGCATGTTGTTCTGAGGGGATATGTTCAAACACTTGCGTCGCATGGGCATTCAAAGTTTGTTCAAGCTTTTCAGCACGAATACGGCCGAGTGCAGTCAGGCTTAACTTAACGCTACGTCCATCGGTCTCATGGGGCGATTTTTGTACCACGCCATCTGACACCAAAGAATCGACCGCACGACTTATCCAGGCTTTATCGAGCGACAAGCGGTCGGCCAAAGCTTGCTGGCTCAGACCATCCACCCGCAATAATTCAGTCAACACGTGGCATTGCACATTCGAGGCACCATCGACCGAGGCTGATTGCGCACGTTGCGAGCGCACAAATAAGCGGCTTAATTCACGGACCATCAAGGCGGGGTCATCAGGGATAGGCATATTTGATTCAATCGAGTATAAAAAGTAGGCAGATGCTAAGACCATAGTATATCGATGTCAAGGACAACCATTTGATCTTGCACATACCTTGACCACTTTGATCGAATTGTGTGAGCTTGGGTTTACAATCACCAATCTGAAGCAGTCCAATTGTGGAGTGACTTCATTCTCCACTGAGGAATTCCATGCTTTATCTCACTGCTAAATACCTCATTACCGCTGCTGTGATCGTATTAGTTTCCGAAATCGCAAAACGTAGCGACAAGCTTGGCGGGCTACTCGCAGCACTGCCCTTGGTCACGCTCATGACTTTAATTTGGCTCTACGTTGAACATCAATCAAACGAGAAAATCGCGAATCACGCTTGGTTCACATTTTGGTACGTGCTACCAACCTTACCCATGTTTCTTGCTTTTCCTTGGTTACTAGAACGTTTAGGGTTTATCTTAGCGCTCGCCGCGTGCGCCTTAATCTCGGTCGTTTCATTTCTGGTGTTAGCCTTGGTGCTGAAGCGTTTTGATATCGCTTTGTTTTAGACGAGAACAAAGAAGACCATAAACTTATTCCCCGTTAAGTCGATACGATCGCTTTGTTCTCTATCAAGTGAGATGCTCGACACTCAAAATCGCAGTGCTGCATGATTCATTTTTTGTTTGAGCTTCTTTATGGCTGGTCTAAATGCAATCCCATAAAACATCATTAATTTGGCAAATGTTAGGTAAGCGTATCAGCCACGCACAGCTACGAGAAATTGCTAAAGCTGACTATGATCAAAGTGTTGAACAACACTATCGCGCTCTATGCAATATACTCGATCGCCGTCAACTCCCTCCAATGCTGGAGTGGGAACCACGCGAAGTATTATCTTTATGTCGCTGGCGAAAGTATGATGACGATGAAGAAGCTTGCTTAACTGTTTTTTTCTGTAGTTTCAGCTTGATCGCAGCAGCAGAGTCCGCTCTATCGTCTGAAATGCTAGATGGACAGGTCGATAATTTGATAATTGCCGTCGACACGGCAAGGCAACTCGGTGGTTCATGGCTAGCAGAACTTGATCGATACTTAGTCGATTTATTGCCACATATTTCGCTCGAAACGCATGACGAAGATTATCTCTACTTTTATCTCGTTGCTTATCTGATGGCACACCTCTTAGGCTTAGCACCGCAGGAATATACATCACGATTAGAACAAGTCATTAAAGCAGAAAAAGCCTTGCTATCCCACGGTGCACAGCGTTTGCCCTTGAAAGATATCTTGGCTTACACCTGCTTTGATATGCGGCATGAATTATGGCGCAACTATCTTAAGCAATGCGGTGACGATTTGGAAAGACGACGTGTTGAGGAATTTGGCCCTTACAGCGCCTAAGAATATGATTGCGCACAAGTTCAACTGAAATTACTCTGCTCCTCAACTTACACGCAACAAAAAGCCCATCTGTTTAGGAAAAGAGATGGGCTTTTCTCAAATCAAGCACCAAATAACGAGGTCGTCATAAGGCCAACCTCGCTCACAGCATCATTTATTTGGTTTCGGCATTCAGTAAGATAGGCTCACCAAACCCCAACTCTTTCATCCGAGGCAATTGAGTTTTGGCGTCACCGACCACTAACCACACCATACGGCTAGGATCGAGATAAGTCTTCGCCAGAGATTTCACTTTCTCGACTGTCATGGTCTTGACGATTTGCTCGCGATCTTTGACGTAATTCGGTTTCCAACCATATTCGCTAATGTTATCTAACATGCCGAGTTTGGCACCCGCTGTTTCAAAGGCTCGTGCATTACTCTTGATTAGAAAACTTTGTGTCGTCTTAAGATCATCTTCGGAATATGTCACCGCAA
>CALKVB010000317.1 GCA_937996605.1 uncultured Oxalobacteraceae bacterium
CGCTTTGCCAAGTAAGATCGAGTCTGCAATCATCATGCCGGGAGACATCTTGTTTTCGATCACGAGTAATGCACCAAATCCCAACACCAACGACTGAACAGAAACACGAACAAATTTACTCACTGCAGTGACAATTCCTGATTTTTCACTGGCCTCTGCTTGCAGTTGAAGAAAAGCACTATGCTGTTTGTACCAACGAGCCATGAGGCTTTTGAGCATCCCCATCGACTCAATAACCTCGGCGTTGCGCAGGTTACTTGTTGCTAGGTTACTCGACACTACTGCCATCGTATTCGCTTCAGCCAAAGGCTTGCGCGAAACTCGTTCATTAATGATAGCCAATACAACCATCAACACCACACAACAAAGTGCGAAGATGCCAAGGTAGACATCGAACATAAAGATAACAGCGATATAGAATGGAAACCAAGGCGCATCGAAAAAGGCAAATAAACCATTGCCAGTTAAGAACTGGCGAATTTGAGTTAAATCTTGTAAGGCTTGTCCCGCATTGCCGCCACCTTTTCGTAGATTTTGCTCGAAAGCTGCTGTATAAATACGTTTATTAAGCTTAACGTCTAAGCTAGCACCCAATCGGATCAATACGAAGCTTCGGATGAACTCAAGCGCACTCATCATCGCATAACCACCAAGCATCCACAGTGTCAGCATGAGTAGGGTAATTTCGTTTCGACTTTGCAAGACTCGGTCATATACTTGCAACATATAAAGGGATGGAACCAACAGAAGAAGGTTAATGATCGCACTAAAGACACCAACAGTTCTAAATGTGCTCTTAAAGCTCATCAAGATCTCTGTGATCTCATTTTTTGGTAGTTGAAAATTTGCTTTCATATGAATTGCGCGCACCTTGGGTGATTTGTGGGAAGCAAAAAGCGCAAAATAGTAGCGCCCTTAGTTGAACATTAAAGGCGCACATTATCGATGTTGAGCCTCATTAAAAATGTGACGTAGATCACATTTTTAATGATACTCCGAATTTTTGTGAAATACTAGCGAAAGCGCTAAAGAAACAAAGACTATAGGCCAGCTTTTGCGATATTAATTAATAAAGTTATATCACTTTAAGAGCTTTTAATACCGGAACTTGAATGCTGAGATAGAGTGCGGCTCTCTCCTCCATAACTAACCTTAATTTTTCGTTTTCACGGACGGGGTTCCCTTTGTACATAACCGTTTGATTCTTAAGGTTTAAGTCTCTCACAGCAAAGTCTGCAATTTCACTCGCGCTTGATAGTCCGCGCCGCAACCCTAATAAAAATAAAGCGTTAATGCGATCGACAGGAATTCCACCACCAGTAACTGGAGAACAAAGAAAGCGAAGTGACTCGACATGTTCATTTTCTGACAAAATAAAATCATTTAGTCGAGTACTTGCTTTCTTCGCGGATTCTGAAATAGTCTCTTGAGCTGGTGCGATATATCGCATCGCTAACAAGGCGACGAGAACCTTAACCACCGAATCAAAATTCATCTGAACATTGCTCACATGATCAGCAATTTCACCAATACTGATCGCTTGATTATTTTCAATTAAATCTAATATTGGGGAAAACTGTGCCATGTCGAGTTTGACTGTACCCAATGCACCTTTGGCCGCTAATTCGATTTGCGAACGCCCTACTTTCAACACCACCTTAATCTGGCGAAGCTTTTCAACATATTCATGTCGTAAGAGTTGACGGCAGCCCTTGATCCAAAAATCACGCCTAAACTGTTGATTGACAATTAGATCTCGGGATTCCTCCCGCACTACTGGGTTTTCAATAGTCGCTAAAAATTCTTTTTGCTGTGCGGTTAAATTCACTTCGTCAATATGCTCAGATGCGGTCGCTGAACAGGCAAAATCAAGTTTAGCTGCAGAGAGCATATTGTGCAGATCAGAGAAAAAGATCGGAGTCCAACTCTGATTAAAATACTCATGTGCCAAATATGAGCTTGCTGAGGATTTAAGTTTTGAAAGCTTCGCTTTCTCGTTTGGATGTAATCTCATGTAGTGAGGGTTTGTATCAAATAAATCAGCAGCAAACTGTAGTGCAGATTTCACTCGATGATCTATAGAAGCACCCTTTGGGCTGGCCGTATTGGCATGCAGATTCATCAGATTTCGAACAGCCAGAAAACCGGTCCAGCCTGGCGTGGTGTTATAACTCACATAAACCAAACCGCCAGGCTTTAAACGGTCACGAATAAAATGCACAATGAAGTGCTTGTTTTCATTGTTAATCCAACTCCATATGCCGTGCAAATTGATCGTATCAAATTGCGGTAAATCGCGTCTTGCAAGAAAGTCTTCAAATGAATCATCATACAGATGGACATCAGCCCCAGAAATTTTGGCCAATTTCTGAGCATAGCTCACTTGCGCCGGATTAAAGTCATTGCCATACCAAGTATCCCCTGTAGCCGCCGCATGTATGTTGAGACTCAAGCCTTGACCAAAGCCTAACTCACAATGACACTTTTTTTCTTCCGGTGCAGCAAAGCCCGCACTCAATATCATCAATTGCGCATAGAGTGGGTTGAAGATCGGAAGAGCACACGTCTGAACTCCAGTCACCTTGTACTATCTCGTA
>CALKVB010000318.1 GCA_937996605.1 uncultured Oxalobacteraceae bacterium
CACGCCAGGGCGAAGATTTTGCTTACCTTCAAGGACAATCTTAGTTCCTGGCTCAATACCGCTAATAACAGCATCAGGACCGGAACTAAATTTCACTTCCACTTTCTTTTGTGCCGCTTTTCCTTCCGCATCCACCACGAAGACGCTCGTGGAATTGACACCGATTACCAATGCGTCTTGCGGCACCACAACCACATCTTTCAAGGTCAAAACACTCAACTCCACATTCGCGAAAGCACCTGGCCACAGTTTCATCTCCTTGTTGTCAAACACGGCTTTGACCTTCACTGTGCCTGAAGTGGCGTCGACCACATTATCGATAAATTGCAGCTTGCCTTTAAACTTTTGCTTAGAATCTGGAAGACTTGCGAAAGCGAGGCTATCACCGCGCTTCATGCTATCCAACGCATCGCTCAAACTACGTTGAGGCAAGGGAAATGCTACAGAAATTGGATCCATTTGAGTAATTGTGACCAACGCCGAGCCACTCGTACTTGGTTGCACCAAACTACCTGGGAACACATTGATGATGCCGGTACGACCGCTCACAGGTGCCACAATCCTGCTGTATCCTAAACTCACTTTAGCCGCGCTCACTGCCGCTTTAGCACCATCGACGACCGATTGTTGGGCTTGCACTATGGTATTCGCAGCATCGACTGCACTCTGCGACTGGAATTTCTTTTCAAAGAGCTCTTTGGCACGCACCAGTTGACGCTGGTTCTCCGCCAGGGTCGCTAGTTCTTTATCGAGTTGAGCTTGTGCCTTGGCGAGATTAACAGTATCAGCGCGGTTATCGAGTGTGAACAAGACTTCACCTGCGCGCACAAATTGACCTTCTTTAATATGCACTTTTTCAATAATACTGCTGACCTGCGGACGAACCTCAACGATATTGAGCGAAGTGACGACGCCATTGGCATTGAGCTTGACTTCGTAATCACGTTTTTGTGCCACCACGGTATTCACAAACACCGGCTTATTTTTTGCGTCCGGTTTCGCACCCAAAGTTTGGCCTGCTACAAATTCGGTTGATTCCGTTTTTTTAGACTTCCAAAAATAGTAGCCACCACCTGCAATTACCAGTAGGGAAATGAGGAGTACTGAGATTTTGGTATTTTTCATTTTTATTTGAAGAAGGATTCTTGATGGACATTAGACAGTTGAAACTTGGAAAGTTCGCAGCAATTACGTTTTTTAAACGACATCGATTAGCAGCAGCCTCGTCAGACCAACACAAAGGAAGCTTAGGCTACAAGCTGTTTTTCGGTTCAAACTGTGAAACTTGAACAGAATTGCATCTAAAACTATGCTTTCTCAAAAGTAAGTATCTTAACAAAGAAAAAGCCAGCGCTCAGGCTGGCTTCTCTTGTTTATACTTTTTGTTACGAAACTACTGCTTAATCAACTAGTGCAAGACGGTTTGCAACAGTTCCACATCATGTATCGATATTTTTTACACAACTGCGCCGTCAGCTTCGTCTTTCTCTTTGACCGGCTTAATCAAATCTTCGCGTTTAACACCGAGCCACATCGCGATCGCTGCTGCAACGAATACAGAAGAGTAAATACCAAACAAAATACCAATCGTTAAAGCAATCGCAAAGCCATGCAAAGTCGGGCCGCCGAACAACAACATCGACAACACCATCATCTGCGTACATCCGTGAGTGATGACGGTACGAGAAATTGTGCTGGTAATCGCGTTGTCGATAACTTCTGTCACTGAGGCTTTACGCAGTTTCAAGAAATTCTCACGAATACGATCAAAAATAACCACCGATTCATTGACTGAGTAACCCAATACGGCCAGCACCGCCGCCAATACCGCCAAATCAAATTCCCATTCGAAGAAGGCGAAGAACCCTAAAATAATCACAACGTCATGTAAGTTCGCGATAATCGCTGAGACCGCATATTTCCATTCAAAGCGAATCGCGAGATAAGCCATCACACCTACGATCACAAACAGCAAAGCCATCACACCATCGTGTGCTAACTCGTCACCGACTTGCGCACCCACTACCGCAGTCCGTTGTTTAATGACGTCAGGATCAACCGCTTTGAGTGCGGCAAATACTTTGTCGTTCTGCGCACCAATCAGTTCATTCATCGCCTTTTCAGACAATTTTGGAGCACCCGGCTGCTGTTTAGGCAGTGGCATACGAATCACCACATCTTGCGCGCGACCGAAGGTTTGAGTAGTTACGCCTTCTAAGCCTAATGCCGACACCGTGGTACGAATTTTATCGGTATCGGCGGGTTTGCTATAACTCACCTCCATCGTGGTACCGCCAGTGAACTCCACTGACAAATGCAAGCCCTTCGTCAACAAGAAAAAAACCGCAGCGACAAAAGTTAAGGCTGAAATGACATTAAAAATCAGCGCATTGCGCATGAAAGGAATGTCTTTCTTAATTCGGAATAATTCCATGATAAATCCTAATTTCTAAATTCTTGGGTCAATTGATCTGGGCTTATTTGGCAACAACGTCTTCTGTTGGTTTCCAAATTTGACCAATCGAAACCGACGTCAATTTCTTCTGACGGCCATACCACAAGTTAACCACGCCACGAGAGACGAACACCGCAGAGAAGATCGAAGTCAAAATACCTAAGCAATGGACGATCGCGAAGGCCTTGATAGGACCAGAACCAAATGCCCACAATGCCAAACCAACGATCAAGGTGGTGACGTTTGAGTCAAGAATGGTTGCCCAAGCGCGATCGAAACCTTGCAAAATCGCATGTTGCGGATTTGCACCAGCTCTTAATTCCTCTCGAATACGCTCATTGATCAAAACGTTGGCATCAATCGCCATACCGAGCGCCAAGGCAATCGCGGCCATACCTGGCAAGGTTAAAGTTGCTTGCAAGGTCGACAGAATACCCACCAATAACAACAAGTTGACGGCCAACGCAGTCACGCTGAAGAAACCGAACATCATGTAATAGATGATCATAAAGACGGCGATCGCTGCAAAACCGTACATCGTGGAATGAATACCTTTGCGGATATTTTCTTTACCCAATTGTGGGCCTATCGTACGCTCTTCAATCACTTCCATCGGTGCTGCCAAAGCACCCGAGCGCAATAGCAATGCAAGCTCTGCTGCTTCACCCGAAGTACGCATACCATTAGTACGGAATTTATTGCTGAAGTGACCTTGGATAGTCGCCACTTGCAATAACTCGCCTTTGCCTTTTTCAAACAGAACAAAGGCCATACGCTTACCTACGTTCACGCGAGTCGCCTCGCCCATACGACGACCGCCTTCGCTGTTCAAATCAATGCTCACGGCCGGTTGTTGATTTTCGTCGAGCGTTGCAGCTGCACCGATGATCGCATCACCTGTCACCACAGGGTCTTTATAAAGAATCGCAGGGCCACCACGACCTACTTTAAACATCTCAGAACCAAAAGGCACCGTGGTATTTTCGTCGATAGGGCCAATCACTGATTCATCGACCAGACGCACTTCTAAAGTCGCAGTACGACCAATAATTGATTTTGCCTGCGCCACATCTTGTACGCCAGGCAGTTGCACTACGATACGATCAGGGCCTTGTTGTTGAATCAAAGGTTCAGTAACACCAATACCTGCGATACGTTTAGACAAAGCCTCAATATTTTGTTTGACGCCTTCATTTTGCAATGTCACCAAGGCCTCTGGTTTTACAGACAATTGCAGAACAATGTCAGTCTCACTTGCAACAGCAACAACATCTGTTATATTCAATTCATTCATTTGACGTGACAAGAGTTCACGTGCACGAACACGTGTTTCAACATCACGGAATTTAATCGTCACTGCACTCGCATCACGTGAAATCCCAGCCGTTTTAATCTCTTTATCTTTCAGTATAGAACGCGCTGTCGCTTGCACCGCAGCGAGTTTATTTTTCAGTACCGCTTCCGTATCGACCTTCAACAAGAAGTGCGCACCGCCTTGCAAGTCCAAACCGAGCACCATAGGCAGGGCATGAAGCTTCTGCATCCATTTAGGTGTGTTAGGTAAATTACTAAAGGACACTGTGTAAATTGGATCGGTTTGATCAGTATTCAAACCTTGTTCCAAAATAGCCTTGGCTTTGAATTGTGTGTCTGTATCTGCAAACCGTGCACGAATCACACTTTGAGTTCCGCTGTAATCAAAGTTAATTCCTGTCGCTGGGACACCACCTTGTTTTAATACTGCCTCAACCTTAGGAATGAGATCGGTATCGACTTTAACGGTCGCTTTTCCACTGTTGATTTGTAAGGCAGGCGATTCGCCCAAGAAGTTAGGAAGCGTATATAAAATCCCGAACACTAAAGTGACTAGTATCAGTATGTACTTCCAGAGAGGATAACGATTCATAGCGGCTGATATAAATGAAAACTAAAAAGATTAAGGGCGCCCAGCGCCCTTAAGACTGACATCGATCAGATAGATTTGATCGTGCCTTTTGGTAGCAAAGTGGTGATTGCATTTTTTTGTACATGCATCTCTGCGCCATTACTGATTTCGATGGTCACGAAGGCATCAGTCACTTTATTCACCTTGCCAACGACACCACCAGCTGTCACCACTTCGTCACCTTTTGCCAAGGCTTCAATCATGGTTTTCTGTTCTTTTTGACGTTTCATTTGTGGACGAATCATCACGAAATACAACACCACGAACATCAATAACAAAGGCAAAAAACTCATCATCGAGGATTCTGGAGCAGCACCAGCTGCTTGGGCATACGCATTAGAAATAAACACTATCAAACTCCAATAAAAATTCTTGTTAATGATGCGAATCAGCGCTCAAGCTCATTCACCAAACACACGCATTCGTCCTATCTTGGGCAGATCGCTCGCTTTTAAAGAGCACAAAAGCATTTTAATCTTGCAATAAATTTAAGTAGGACCAGAAAGCGCAACATTCTAGCACTTGGGCAGCAGGAATCCAGCTTCGTACAAATTTACTAGACAATTCCTGTGCAAACCATGTCATTCATGAAACTATTAGACGCCCCGTGCGCGGTCAACCTTAAATTCAGCCACAAATTGCGGAAAACGTTCTTCATCTAAAGAAAGACGAATCTGACGCATCAACTCAAGGTAGTAATGTAAATTGTGAATCGTATTCAAACGTGCGCCCAATATTTCGCCAGTGCGATGCAAGTGATGTAAATAAGCGCGCGAGAAATTTTTGCAGGCATAGCAAGTGCAGGTTTCATCGAGCGGCGCTTTGTCTTCCTTATAGCGCGCGTTCTTGATTTTGATATCACCGAAACGTGTGAAAATCCAGCCATTACGGGCATTACGAGTTGGCATCACGCAATCAAACATGTCGATACCGTTCGCCACGCCAGCGACTAAGTCTTCTGGTGTACCCACGCCCATCAAGTAATGCGGTTTATTTTCTGGCAGCTTTGGTCCCACGTGCGAGAGAATACGCAACATGTCTTCTTTCGGTTCGCCAACAGACAAGCCACCGATCGCCATACCGTCGAAACCCATGTCATTCAATGCCGCCAAAGATTCATCACGCAGGTTTTCGAACATGCCACCTTGCACGATACCAAATAAGGCATTTGGATTTTCACCACCCTTGAATTCATTCATGGAACGCTGCGCCCAACGCAAAGACATGCGCATAGACTTGCCCGCTTCTTCGCTAGTCGCTGGGCGACCGTCGATCTCGTACGGTGTGCACTCATCGAACTGCATTACGATGTCGGAATTCAAAGCACGTTGAATTTGCATGGAAATTTCAGGCGACAAGAACAAACGTTCGCCACTAATTGGTGAAGCAAATTTCACACCTTCTTCCGTGATCTTGCGCATCGCGCCCAAAGAAAAAACTTGAAAACCACCGGAGTCGGTCAGGATAGGTTTATCCCAGCCCATGAAATCATGCAAGCCGCCAAATTTATTGACTACGTCCAAACCTGGGCGCAGCCACAGGTGAAACGTGTTACCCAAAATAATATGGGCATCGATTTCTTTCAGTTCGAGCGGCGACATCGCCTTCACCGAACCATAAGTACCGACAGGCATGAAAATCGGTGTTTCAATCACACCATGGTTCACCGTCATACGACCACGACGTGCAGCAGTAGTTTTATCTTTTTTGATTAATTGAAATTGCAGCATAGGATTTACCGACCTAAATAAAAATGAAATTTGTTTGTGTTGCCAAGCATTTATTCGCTTGGTTTTTATAAAAAATTTTCCGCGCCAGCAATGACGTGTGAGCGCGTCGAGAAATTCAATTCCAGGGATGCAGTACAAGGCGCCAAGCACAGCAATACTAGAGTATTGCGCGCATTGGCAACGCCGTAATGCGCCCTGCAATTGAATTTATCGGTTCGCACCAGAACGGTTGGTCAACAACATCGCATCCCCATAACTAAAGAAACGATATTTTTGCGCAATCGCATGGGCATATGCTTCCCTTATTGCATCGTAACCAGCAAATGCCGAGACCAACATCATTAAAGTCGATTTTGGCAAATGGAAATTCGTCACTAAACGATCTACCGTTTTGAACACATATCCTGGAGTGATGAATAATCGCGTATCGCCACTCCCTGCGACTAAAGAGCCGCTTTGTGAGGCTGACTCAATCGCTCGCATACTGGTGGTACCCACGCAAATCACATCTTTACCTGCAGCCTTCGCCGCCTGCACTGCTGCCACCGTTTCTTCCGGCACGGTGTACCACTCACTGTGCATATCATGTTTGCTTAAGTCTTCGGTGCGCACGGGCTGGAAAGTACCCGCGCCGACGTGCAAGGTGACAAAAGCAAGTTGTATACCTTTGGCTTTACATTTATCTAAAAGTGGCTGATCAAAATGCAGGCCCGCCGTTGGCGCAGCAACAGCACCCGGCACGCGTGAATACACAGTTTGATAACGCTGCTCATCGAAATCGTCAGCTTCGTGATTGATGTAGGGCGGCAAAGGCAAACGGCCGTATTTTTCGATCAATTCAAATACATCGCCTGGGAAATGCAAAGTGAAAAACTCACCCGCACGTTCACCCACGGTGACGTCGAAAGCATCGGCTAAACGAATTTTGCTTCCAGCCAAAGGAGATTTGGACGCACGCAGTTGCACGTGGACGATATGTTCATCAGCGGTGTTTTTGATAACGCGCTCGACCAGCATTTCAACCTTACCACCGGTCTCTTTCGCGCCGAAAAAGCGCGCCTTTAAGACTCGTGTATCGTTGAACACCAACAAATCACCAGCGTTAAGTTGATCGATAATGTCGGAAAACTGACGATCAACAATGCCGCTGTCACTTACGTGCAGCAAACGAGAGGCGGTACGGTCCGGCAATGCGGTTTGCGCAATTAGCTCAGGCGGCAGTTCAAAATCAAAATCACTCAGTGAATACATCATAAATACGTCATCAAAACAGAAGTAAAACAGTCAAGCTGTAAGCCATTTTCGTTGAAGCAGCGCTTAGCCCAAGGTGGGAAGATAAGCATTCAAACAACAAAAAGTCACAGCACTGTATAAAAAACCAGTAGAATCTCGAAAACTAACCCGCCATTTTACCCTATGTCTGAGAGCGCACCTAATAAGGCCAGCAGCAAGAAGAAAGCCCCAGCCAAGCCCGTGCGGCTTGAGGAGAAGTTCGCCAAACTTGGCTTACGCTCCGACATGGACTTTGTACTGCATCTGCCTATGCGTTATGAAGACGAAACCGAAATCGTCAGCATGCGTGACGCGGGGTTTCGTGGCGGCAGCTCAGTTCAAGTCGAAGGCGAAGTGACTGAGTGCGACATCCAATATCGCCCACGTCGCCAATTAGTCGTCACCATCAGTGATGGCACGGGCCAGGTTGTACTGCGCTTCCTC
>CALKVB010000319.1 GCA_937996605.1 uncultured Oxalobacteraceae bacterium
CGAACATATTCCTATACCGCGCTATTATTGTTGCAAAATGGAGAGTGGAAACTTCGAATTGAAGATGAATCAAGAGCGATCTCTCCTCCAATATCAAAGCCGTGAGATAACAGAAACAGAGAGCGTGCGTCGTGCGCAATGAATCACTGGCTAGGCGGCGCGGGTTGCACCCGCCCTACACTTTCACATCAACTTCCCGCCTACTCTCCAACCGCGGCAAAACGAGTACAAACGCATGCCCTCTCCCTCTTCACAACGCGTCGCTCAGGCAACTGCTGCAACCACCAAGCTTGTCCGCTTTGTGCCTCGGCGATATCGACTGCTTCGCCCATCATCGGTGTGCTGATCTTCACTTGATGTTGTCGCGCCAATTCGACGATGCGATCGAATGGTTCGTGCCACGCGTGTAGTGCTAAGTCGAAAGTGCCATTGTGAATTGGTAGCAAACGCTTACCGCGCAGATCGAGATGCGCTTGCAGGCTTTGTTCGGGTTGCATATGGACGTCTGGCCATTGCTTATCGTAGGCGCCAGTTTCGATTAGTGTTAGATCGAAGGGGCCGTATTTATCGCCGATTTCTTTGAAGCCCGCGAAATAGCCTGAATCGCCGCTAAAGAAGATGCGTTGATCTTGATTCAGTATCGTCCAAGAAGCCCATAGTGTTTGATCTCGATCGCGCAAGCTGCGCCCAGAGAAGTGCTGCGCTGGCGTCGCGACGAGCTCTACTCCATGCACTTGCGTACTCTGCCACCAGCCTAATTGTTGAATTTTGTCGGCAGGAATACCCCATGCAATCAATCTATCACCGACGCCGGTCGGCGTGATGAAATGCTCTACTTTATCGGCCAATTGCAAAATGGCGGCATGATCGAGATGGTCATAATGATCGTGCGACAAAATCACCGCTTTAATTGGTGGCAGATCGGCGATGCTGATCGGCGCTTGATGAAAACGTTTTGGCCCCATCCATTGAAATGGTGAAGCGCGCTCAGAAAACACAGGGTCTGTCAGCCAAAATGCGCCTTGCATTTTCAATAGCAAAGTGGAATGACCAAGACGATACAAGGTGTTGTCTGGCGCTGTGAGCAGGTCTTCGCGGCTAAGTTCGATCACAGGGATACTCCCCTCTGGCTCGGTATTTTTGGGCTTTTGAAAGAAAAACTTGAATGCGATTCCTAGCGTTTTCAGAAAGCTTGGCTGGCGTAAGGCGCGTGCATTCCTGAATTTACCCGAGCCTTGTTGCTCGGTCGCTTGGCTTGTATTCCGATCGATGGTCGCAGACATTAGACTTCCTTCAATTTAAAAAACTACTCACTTCAATTGGGTATACGGCATAGCGATTCAAGCCTACGTGGCAAATCTTCAACGCACACAAAAAAGCTAAAACCCAAAAGTACACTACACAGTGTAGTTTCAAACTTTCGAAAAGTAAACTACTTAGTGTAAAATTAGACTTTCATCTTTATGCCGCCCGCTACTTTTATTAACGAAAAGCCAATGCCCACGCCTCTCAAACAAACCGATCGCAAACGCATCGCTATCTTGCAAGCGGCAATCGCCGAATTTCGTAGCAAAGGCTTCGAGGCGACGAGTATGGACAAAATTGCTGCTACGGCGGAGGTATCTAAGCGCACGGTGTACAACCACTTCCCAGGCAAAGAAGATTTATTCGCGGCGATCTTGATGCACTTATGGGAAAGCGCTGCGGCGCAGAGCGAGATCGTCTATCAAAAAGAACGACCACTCAAAACACAGTTACAAGAGTTCTTAAGCAAGAAAATGCAATTGCTTTGCGACCCAGATTTTTTAGATCTGGTGCGCGTCGCGGTCGCTGCCACCATCCACACACCAGAGCGAGCACGTGACATGGTCGACAAACTTAACAAACGCGAAGAAGGCATCGCCACGTGGATCAAAGCAGCGCAGGCAGATAAGAGACTCAAAGCGGGCGATGCCACTTTCATGTGCGACATCCTGCAGGGCCAACTCAAGGCACTCGCCTTTTGGCCACAAATCGCCATGGGGCAAGCGACACTCTCCGCGCCTCAACAGAAAAAAGTAATACAGGTGACTACGGAGATGTTTTTGCATTACTACGAAAAGTAAAATTGCCATTTTACAGCTTCGTTCGACATCCAAACGATACCCACCGCCCTGCCAGAGTTAAATATATAGCACAACACGCTTCGCCGTCCAAACGCCGATTTTCCTTTTCGTCACACGCTTTTTGCAGTTCGTCATTTTGCGATATTCATCGCTCAAAGCTTCTTTTATAGTGCCAACACTGACACTCGCACCAAGCTCCTTGCGCATGCACTGCATGTAGGCTCGGCGCTGGCAGCCATAACTAGCATAAATACACGTCCCGAAAGCACGCTATGAAGAACTTGATTCGTAAAGCCCTCCCTCTTTTTATTTCCTTGGCGATCGCACCACTTGCCCACGCCGATCTGATCAAAGAACATGCTGGCGCTTGGCTCGGTGATATGAAAATCCCCAATGGCCCTACCCTCAAACTTGGCGTCGAGCTTTTCACTCGTGCCGACGGCAATAGTTGGGCGAGCATTGCTTTGCCAAGCCAAAACAATTTCAACATTCCGGTGAGCTCAGTTGTAGAGAAAGATGGCCGCTTGCATTTGGTTTTCTCTGGCAAAGTACACATGAAACTCAAATGGGCGAACGATCATTTCGACGCCGAGTTTCAAGAGCAAGGTGGGCCCGCTTTGACATTTGCGATGAACCAAGTCGCCAAATTACCGATGCCTCAGCGTCCACAAACTCCACAAGCGCCCTTTCCTTATACCAATGAAGAAATAGCGATTCCGAGCACCGAAGGCGTGGTCCTCAGCGCCACACTTTCTACTCCTAAAAACAAGTCGAAACCAAACGCAGTGATTTTGGTTCACGGTGCTGGCCCAAATGATCGCAACGAAACCGGTGACGGGCACCAACCGTTTTGGGTACTCGCAGATCATCTTGCGCGCCAAGGTATCGCCGTCATCCGCTACGACAAACGTGGCATCGCCAAATCAAGTGGCGATTACGAACAACATACGGGGCAACTCCTCAGCGATGATCTCTACGCTGTGGTCAATGCGGCCAAGGCAAGACATCAATTTAATAAGATCGGCGTCATTGGCCACAGTGAGGGCCCTGGCATCGCAGCGTCGATGTTTGCACAACATCCAAAAGCAGTCGATTTCATGGTATCAATGGGCGGCATTGGATTACCCGGTTTGCAAATGATGCTATTGCAAGACAATGCCACGGCTAAAGCCAATGGAGCGACACCAAATGAGGTTCAAACCATCGTCGGCTACGCCAAAAAGTTTTATACCATCATGCTGGCAGAAGACGATCTTGAAAAGCGTATGAAACTATTGAATGAGCATCATGCACAATCCACTGAAGCAGTTGCGCTGATCAAGAAATACAAAATGAACAGCGAAGGAGGCTCGCTCTCTTTATTGGAAGCAGCGAAGCCCGCCATGCGCGCCATATTGAGTGCAGACACCACAACAGATTGGCGTAAAGTGTCTGTCCCCGTGTTAGCCCTCAATGGCACGCTCGATCAACAAGTTCCCATCGACAGTTTGCATGGCCTCGCAGCGGCGCTAAAAGCAGGTGGCAATCGCCGAGCGCGAGTGATTGCTCTGCCAAAACTCAATCACATGTTCCAAACCGCAAGCACAGGTGCTGAGGACGAGTACGCCACAATTGAAGAAAGCTTTGCTCCTATCGCCTTGCAAAAGATCGCTGAATTTGTGGCTAAACAAAAGTAAGGAAATGCTGCTAACACACCGGCGCTGCTTGCGTAGCTATCGCGCTATTTCCTCGTACTGTGCGGCCTCACGGCAAGCACTAAGGACAAGCTCTTTACGACGTAAGCGTTTTGAATGATTTTCTACTCAATTGCTAATCTTTCATTGGTGTGTTATTTTGGTTTTTTTCGTCTTAAACCAAGTAAGGTTTTACAAAATCAATTTATGCGCCCTGCCTACTTCGTTTTTTTTGCGCTTGTTGCCTCCCACATTGGTGCTTTTGCAGCTGCAGATGATCCTCAGGCGAATTCGTTCATCAACATCTACACCTCGACCTGCATAAAGCACCTCTCCAATCTTGACGAACTTCGAAGCAAGCTTCACGCTTTACCAAAACTCCCTCCTGAGAAAGCCACTGCGTTTCTTAATGGCGCTCCTGGCAATGCTTGGCCAGTTCCCGACAAGTTTGGAACCTTCGTTATTGCTATCCCGGACAACAAGAACCTGTGTTCTGTTTACGCTAGAAGACTAGATTCAATTTCCGCTGAAGAGCGCTTCGCCAAAATCGTCTCTAAATCACCAGCCCCGTTGATTGCCCGTGCCGTTCAAGACACGCGTAGCTCGACCCAGAAGAACGGTCAAACTCATACGGTTTCATATGAGTGGGCTGTTCCAAACGCACAGAGAAAGATGCTCTTCACTCTCACCACAGCGAATTCAGAGTCTGCCGATATCCAAGGATTGGCAACTGCGGCGTACGTCCAGTGAAAACTGACATCACTCTCGTCTCTCGATGATTTAGTGCGCTACAGAAAGTTCTGATGGTGGGAGATTTCGTTCGTGCAACTTAACTGTTAAAAGCTTGCGGCCAACGGTACAAATCAGGCAAGTTGATTGATTTTTCTGATGTTCGTATCGATAATGACGATCCGCTTTTGATTCGTCGTGCAATGAACCAATTTACTTTACGCATGGGCCTGATTGCCATTGGCCTCTTCGCCTTCACTTCTCACAGCCAGGCCACTGAGTATCCGGCATCTGCCTACCATGAAGGCGCGAAAAAGTGTATTAAAGCGCGCGACCTCAAATGTGCAGAAATCAATTGGACGCAATATGTCAAAATGCGGCCGAATGATTCGGATGCCAAGGCGAGCTTAGCGATTGTTTCTAACTGGTTAGACAAACCAGAGAATGCCATCCTCATGGCAGAGCAAGCAATCCAGATGGGAGAAGGCAGCTACGATTTATTTGCCGCCTATAGCGAGAGCTTGAACAAACTGGGGCGTAATGAAGAAGCGATCGACTGGGGCTACAAAGCACTCGAAATCGTTCCCCACCTTGTCAACATTCGCGCCATGATGGCCAAGCTCTTGACGCAGCAAAAGCGTGAAATCGAAGCCTTGACCTTACTCGCCACTTACGACTCTTATTTGCAGTCCATTGGTAGGACTCCCTATTTTCTTGCCCAAAGAATTTCGATCGAATCTGTTCTTGAAAAGCGCGGTGTATCGGCCACCGAAATGAAAGCTAGCCTACGCCTACCCAAGTTTAACACTCACTTTTTTACACCAGTTAAGCTAGGCGATGGCCCCATTTAAGCTTTCCTTGTTGATACTGGAGCGTCCGCAACAAGTATCCCCGAGACTTTGCTCATTCAACAAAACGTTAAATATAAAGTGGTTAAAGAGGGTGTCTCATTTCGGCTTACGAACAACAAAACTGTATGGGAAAAGTTAGTGAAGATCGATAAGATGAAAATTGGACCTCTCGAATTTAAGAATGTGTCGGTTATTGCCTGCCAGTCTTGCGCAACTCTTCTCGAACAATCCGAGCTCTCGAAATTCAATATTAGCTCAAACAAAAAACAAGGCATCGAGTTTCTAAGCCTTCAATTGCGATAAGAACTTTTCATCAAAAATCTGGGTAAATTCAAGCATGACGAAGTATTTGATTTCATTCCCATCCTCTGCCATGAACGTTCCTAAATCGGAATTAAGTGCCGTCAGCGAAGCCTCACACAAGCTTATACGTGAAGCCAAACAAGCTGGAGTGTATGTATTTGGTGGTGGCATCAACGAGGCGGTTGCACCTCTTATGGTGACTGCCGATGGCAGCACATCTTAAGAAACCTATCCACAAACCGAAGAATTCAACGGCGGCTTTTGTGTGCTAGAACTGCCATCGATAGAAGCCGCTATCGAGTGGGCAGCAAAATTGGCAAAGGCTTGCCGCTGCCCGCAAGAGTTGCGCGAGTTTGGGTTTGATGCTGAGAGTTAAATTCAGAAGGGCTCGACGTCAACATTTTATTGACAATCACAATCAGTCAATATATTCTTGACGCGTCAACAAAGAGTTGACGAAACTCAAGGAGAAAAAATTGAAAGAAATTAGCCCCCTTACGTTAACAGCCGACCACAGCAACCTGCGGAATGACATAGAAAAAGCCATCCTCACCCATGCAGGTCTCGCTAAGAATTCCGAAACCGACCCTGCTTCTTTGCTACGATTGGTTGATGCCGCAAGCGAATCCGTAGAAGTGTGCAGCGAACTACAGCGAGCAGCCGTACACCAAGCTCGCCGTTCAGATGTTCCATGGTCAGAGATTGGATCAAGGATGGGGATCAGTCGTCAAGCAGCACAACAACGGTTCGCGCCCGAAGAACCATCGGAACTGGCAATCGAGAATTCAAAACGAATCGCCGGGGCAAACGCTTTCAACGAGATGCAAATTCTCGAGACCGAAGGAAAAGCTGGCTATCACTTAGTTGGTTTTGGCCCCTCATTTTTGACAGTGTTGGCGTCAAAAAAGAAATGGGAACATCGTCGGCTATACGCGCTCAACATTGCCACTAAGCGAAGTCAAATGGAAGCCGATGGCTGGAACTATGTTGGCAGCTGGTTCCCGTTTCATTACTTTAAGCGTGTCGTTTGTTGACCGATTAACCAATCGCTAGCGATGGCATCGCTGGTTTCTTAGTGGCACGTCGCTCTAAATGATAAAATTTAAACCAGTTTAAGAACAATCAAGCTCTTGAATTCTGATCTCTGGTATATCAATGAGTACCCTCTTCTTTTGCCTAGAAATCGTTAAAAAAGCATCCCTTGAAATCCATCAATGGCATACATATGAGCAGTTATATTCGTCGCGAAAAAAATAACTTTCTTGGGCTTCATGCCGTATTTCGTTGGCCGCTAGGCCTTGCTTTTGGAGTTGGTGTAGGTCTGCTGTTCTGGACACCGATACCAGTGAATGAGCCAATTGGGTTTCTCGGAATGCTGTACTGGGGTAGGATTTTTGGCGTGATGCTAGGATCGGCAGTGACTTTGGTCGTTATAGTTGTATTTGAACTGATTGGTAATGAAACTATTCAACTCAATACTACAGCTGAGGTCATTCAGATCGCACTAAATGAATTCCGAAATACATCAAGAGTTAGCGTCAAATGCCTCCTTTGCAAAGAAAAACTTTCCGCTGAACGCATTTTTTCTCCTAGCGAAGGGCGCAATAACATTCAACTGGTTTGTCGATGTGGAGCTTGCAATAGCACTCACCCTCTTTATTCAAAAAGTCATTAATTTTTTTATACCAAAATCCTACTATCTAGCAAAACACCAAATAAGAACGCCCACAAAGAAACCAAGCATCTTTGTGGGCGTTTCGATTATTGGGCAAAAAAATTACTGGACAGCTTTCACTACTTTGCCGCCTTTCATGACCCATTTCACGCGTTCTAATTCGGTGACATCTTTGAGTGGATCACCGTCGACGGCGATCATGTCGGCGAATTTGTCTTTGTCGATGGAGCCAACCTTATCTTCCCATCCCATGAGTTTGGAAGCGTTGACGGTGGCTGTGCGGATGGCGTCTGCTGGCGTCATGCCGAGTTTGACTAATACCGCAAATTCACGACCATTTAAACCATGTGGATAGACGGCAGAATCAGTACCGAAAGCGATAGGCACGCCTGCCGCGATCGCTTTGGCGATGTGTTTGCGTGCGTCAGGCAAAACGACTTTGGCTTTTTCTAGCAAGGGCAACGGCAATTTGATCGCTTCTGCATTGGCGATGAGCCAATCACCCAAATATAAAGTAGGCACTAAAAAAGTCTTGTGTTCTTTCATCAGCTTAGCGCCTTCTTCATCGATGTAAGAGCCATGTTCGATAGAATCCACGCCTGCTAATACTGCATTCTTGATGCCATCACCGCCGTGGGCGTGAGCCGCTACTTTTCGGCCTAAGCGATGCGCTTCGCTGACGATGGTTTTCATTTCTTCGAGCGTGTATTGCGATGTGCGTGGATCATCGCCGAAAGACAACACACCACCGGTCGCGCAGAACTTAATCACGCTGGCACCGTATTTGATGACTTCACGAGTTTTTTTCATGACGGCATCCACACCATCGGCCACGCCTGTACCAGAAATCTTGTATTCAGGTGCGTGCATGGTGTCGTCGCAGTGGCCACCGGTGATACCGAGTGCTGGGCCAGATGCCAACATGCGTGGGCCAACAACATCACCGGCTTCAATCGCATCGCGCAGGGCGATATCGGTGTAGCCTTCGGCACCTACGTCGCGCACTGCGGTAAAGCCTGCTTCTACTGTAAGACGCGCATTCTTAGCACCGATCAAAGCCACGCGTGGCATAGACAAAGCGACTACCGAGTAACCTGCGTTTTCTGGATCACCTGTTAAGTGAGTATGCATATCAATCAAGCCAGGCAGCAAAGATTTATTGCCAAGGTCGATCACTTTAGCACCGCTAGGCACAGCCACATTGCTGCCCGCGGCGACGATTTTGTCATTGCGAATCACAACTACCGCTGGCGATACCCATTTGCCTTCGTTGACGTTCAACATGCGTGCGGCTTTGACCACGAACGCGTTTGACTGCTCCGCAAGCGCGGTTTGTGCGCCGAACATAAATGGTGTGACTAGTGCTAAAGCTAAACTGAAACGTTTCATCCTTATCCCCTCGTTATTTAAAATTATTCTACTTTTAAAACTATTTGAAGAACCTCGCCCTTAGAGCGAAAAAGCCGCAACAAAGTTCCGGCTTTTTTTGCGTTTCCTGATCTCAGGACGAAATACCTTACGCTCTGTCGTCGTATGCATAGGCATCTCGCGACGCTGGCTGTTGGTCAAAAAACCACTGGATTCCTGCCTACGCAGGAGCGACAGTGTTTAATTATTTTAGCCATTAGACCTAGGTTGCGCACGACAGTTACTACCCGTGGTTACTACCTAAAGTTCTTACCTAAGCACTCAAACGCAAAGGGCTGCCACCCGCACCATTACGTGCTGGTTTAGTCTTTATTGCATGACTACTTGATGTCGTCATACCTCGCGCAGTTAAACCGTTATTGTCATGCAGTTTAAACACATTCACCAACTTCGATAACTCTTGCGCCTGGTCTTGCAAAGAGGAAGCAGCAGCCGCAGCTTCTTCGACCAAGGCAGCATTTTGTTGGGTGACGTTGTCCATGCCGGTAATCGCGATATTGATTTGTTCGATACCGACCGATTGCTCATTGCTGGCTTCGCTGATTTCAGTGATCACGGCACTGACACGCCGTACACTCTCCACCACATCGTTGATCGTGGCACCTGCCTCATCGACCAATTTAGCGCCAGCGTTGACCTGCGCTACCGAGCTATCGATCAAGGTTTTGATTTCTTTTGCGGCACTCGCAGAACGCTGGGCCAAGGCGCGCACTTCTGATGCTACCACCGCAAAGCCGCGCCCTTGTTCACCCGCACGTGCCGCTTCTACTGCCGCGTTTAAGGCCAAGATATTAGTTTGAAAGGCGATACCGTCAATCACACTAATGATGTCGACGATGCGTTTTGAAGATTCATTGATCGAGCCCATGGTCGAAACCACTTCTGCTACAACTGTGCCCCCCTTCACCGCAACTTGCGAGGCATCGCTCGCCAACTTTGTCGCTTCGCGGGCATTGTCGGCATTATGGCGCACGGTGCTGGTGAGCTCTTCTAGGGCTGATGCTGTTTCTTCTAAGGAGCTAGCTTGCTCTTCGGTACGTGAAGACAGATCCATATTACCCGTGGCGATCTGCGTCGATGAAGTGGCGATGGTATCAGTTGCGCCACGCACTTGGCTCACTACAGTTGCTAGACTTTGATTCATCTCACGCATATTGAATAAGAGGCTGCTGCGGTCACTCTCATGCACATCAAATTCTTGAGTTAAATCACCGTCCGCAATGGCTTGTGCGACACGCGCCACTTCTGCAGGCTCGGCGCCAAGTTGGCCACGAATGGTTTTGACCGTGTACCAACCGAACACTGCAGCGGCGAGCAAGCCTAGAACGGTGACGATGATCGAGGTATTTCGAATTTCGCGATAGCGCGCCACGGCAGCGTCATATTCTGTTTTAGCGACATCCATTTGCAATTGCAGTAAATCGTCGCCTGCTTTTTTGACTGGCGTCATCAGCGGTGTGACCTTCTCCACCATCAATTGTCGAACAGTCTCTAGGTCATTATTTTTGAGCGCCGCCATTGCAGGCAGCAAACCTTGTTGCACATAGGTTTTACGATGCTCAGCAAAGGTCTTGGCGATTTGCGCTTCTTCGGGTGTGAGGTAGGTTGCCATATAGGCGTCCCACAGTTTGGTTATGTTCGCGATATTGGATTCGAGTGCGGCCACACTTTGTGCACTCGCCTCTGGCTTTTGTTCGACTAAAGCATTGGCAATTGCTAGGCGGTTACTGACAACCATCAACTGAATGCGTCCAAGATCAACAGCCGGCGTGGTGCGATCTTCGTAGATCGTTTGGATCGCTGCATTCGCTTTGATTAGCCCAAATAGGCCGATGCCACTGACCACAAAAATGACGGAGGCTAAGCTCACAATTAAGACGATGAGACGGGTAGAAACTTTCATCAAGGATTCCTTTGCAAAACGAACAAAAACACATTTTGATCACAGCAAAATTCACATCTAAAAAACCTCTCGACCATAACAAATTTAAATGGCAGAAATACTTTCTAAGATTAGAACGAAGTATTGCCCATAGTCACTATTTATTTTTCATTTCGCATCTGTTTAGTGAAAATACTCACCGCAAAAACAACAAGGAAATAATCTAAGTTATTGATTTTAAACATTTACATGTAAATTTCAGAATGTTTTACACACTTTCAAATGAAAAAAATAGGCTTGACATCACCACCTAAAGAATCGACACTCTCAATTATTAGTCAACCGACTAATAAT
>CALKVB010000320.1 GCA_937996605.1 uncultured Oxalobacteraceae bacterium
ACGAGATAGTACAAGGTGACTGGAGTTCAGACGTGTGCTCTTCCGATCTCGGTGTCTTCAATGCGCACCAGCCAGCGGCCACCCTGCGATCGTGCATCACAGAAACTCGCCACGGCCGTGATCAGGGAGCCAAAATGCAACGGGCCGGTTGGCGATGGCGCGAACCGACCCGTATATGAACGTGTGGTCATACAACGACGCAATTAGCCGTGATTTTGCTTTTCCTTGATCTCTGCCAAGGTTTTGCAATCAATACATTGGGTGGCTGTCGGGCGCGCTTCTAGGCGACGTAACCCAATCTCAATGCCGCAAGTTTCACAGTAGCCATAATCGCCATCATCAATCGCTTGGATCGATTGCTCGATTTTGCGGATCAGCTTGCGCTCACGGTCACGGGTACGCAGCTCGATTGCAAATTCTTCTTCCTGTGTCGCACGGTCATTAACATCAGGCAGTGCAGCCGATTCGTCCTGCATATAGTTGACGGTGCGATCGACTTCTTGCATCAAATCTGCTTTCCATGCCTCCAAAATACGGCGGAAATGCACCATCTGAGCATCAGACATGTACTCCTCGCCCGCCTGCATTTGATAGGGGGCAATCCCAAACAGCGTAGCAGAGCCACTATTGGTGGTTGGCTGAGCGGGTGGAGCTGCCGCTGCTGTCTTACGGCTACGCGCGCGCGCAGGCTTTGCAGCAGCCGGAGTTTCTTCGCTATTGGAAGGTTCGTTTAGGTTTTCAACGGCCATCGGCACTTCCTCATCAAAAACCGTCTATCTATACGCGCAAATGCCCTTCAGACGCAATATCTAGTTGGATGAATTGCACAAGGAATTTGCAGTCCATTGCGTTGAGAGTACGCTGTTTTGCCAAAGGGTGTAAAGTCCAACAAATGCTAATAGCCTAGCGATGCAAAATCGACACCCGTGGACACTTTGGAGATTCGGCAAACCGCAGTCTCAATGTGACCATCCGGATGTAAAGTCAACCAACGATAGCCGGGTGGTAGCGCGTCCAACGCAAACTCATGGCTTTTGGGCTTAAACTGAATACACGTTGATGGACAAGCGAGCACCCGTACCCGCCCATATTGCACATCGACCTGCTGATGCACATGGCCATGAATGACCGTTTGCACATCAGGAAAGCGATCGAGTAAGCGCCAGAATGGTAAGGTATTGGTCAGCATATGCTGATCGAGCCAAAATGATCCAACCGGTACCGGATGGTGATGCAGTGCCACAATGGTGTAATGACCACGACATTGCTCCAGAGCCTCTTCCAACCAGAGCAGTTCGCTAGGATTGAACTCGCCTGCCACCTCATGATCCACACTCGAATTGAGCATAATCACGCGCCAGTGACCAATCCCCAAAATCGCAGGGCCAGTGCAAGGGTCGCGTTCAAACAAATGGTCAATATCATGATTGCCCTGCAACCAATACTGCGGGGCATGAAAGCGTTCCACACTTTGATAAAAGCGTGCATAAGTTTCGATTGCAGGTGCTTGAGCAATATCTCCAGTCACCAGTACCAAATCTATCTGAGGTTGTTGCTCGGCAACCAGCTGCAACACTTCCTGAAAGCTGTTTTCGGTGTTCATCCCGAGCAAACAGCCTTTGAGATCAACAAATAAATGTGGATCGGACAGTTGTACCACCTGAATGGGGCGGTCGGCATCGCACGGAAGATGTTGAATCGGCAGTGGCATATTACGTTACCCCTCCAAGGGGCTGCCATATTGAGTATGGAGCCATTGTAGCGCAATGATGACCGGCGCGTTGACCAGTCTTGTGCTATGCAAAAAATGGTTGAGTTGATGACAATCAAAGCAGTGTAGGCGGATATCTTCTCCTTCACCCGCTGCACCATGTAGTCCACTCGCTTGGGTCAAATCAGCCTCTGCTGCATACAGCGTAAAGGTTTCATTACACACGCCAGCTGAGGGATAAAAGTGGAACAAGCGGGTCAGACGTTCAACACGCACGCCTGTTTCCTCGTAGGTTTCTCGTATGGCTGCCGCTTCGGGTGATTCCCCGTCATCAATCAGACCGGCCACCACTTCAAGCTGCCAAGGTGATACAGGATCGTCCATTGCGCCAATTCGAAATTGTTCGACCAGCGCAAACAAACGATGTTTGGGATCATGCAAAATCACGCCCACCGCAGGCCGGCGCACCACCAATTCGCGCCGCAAAGAGGGGGCGTATTGGGCGTCAATAAACTGGCGATGCTGGAGGGTCACGACATCAATACGACAAAAACCATCATACACACGGCTGCGGTGATGGGTCACCACGTCGTGATACAGAAAAGACGGCGGAGGAACATTGGTCGCTGACATGTGAAAAAATTTTACAAAAGCCCCGAAGGAACACTAACAGACCTCTCGTGCAATGCCTAGTTTGTAAGCGCTCAAATCTTCTCAAAACGCCAAAAAAATCAGAAAAACTGTGAACAGCTTGGCAGGAACATCACTCAAAAAAAGTAAAAAAGATGCGTGTTTTAGACGCTAGAGTTGTTGGGAAGATGAGCGTACACTGCAAGAGATGACAAGCTTAATTTGTGTGCGATATTTTGGAAAAACGTACACATTAAGATCGGATCGTGTCACGACTTTAGGATGGAATCATGAACAACAGGCGCACCCCTCATCTTGCACTACTGACAGTATTGACCTCCTTGCTTGCTGCATGCGGAGGCGGTGGTGGAGGCAGTAATACTCCTGCTCCACCCAACCCAACGACCGATAATTTACAGACCACCAGCACGGCAAATTATCCTGTAGGCTCTAGTCAGCACGCTGCGTTACGCACACTCAATAACGCACGCGGTGCGTGTGGTTTTGGCCT
>CALKVB010000321.1 GCA_937996605.1 uncultured Oxalobacteraceae bacterium
CATCCTCGCGCGCCCCACGTAGAGCGGCACCTGCGGCCCCGGCACGTTGCTGATCACAACATTGGCGACCGGCGGCAGACGCTCCATGAGACGCGTACTCGCCGCAGCCGCATTCAGCCGTGACACCAGCAGTGGCGCCAGCAGGCCCGGATAGTCCGTCGGCAGCACGCTTTTCAGATTCGACTCGCGCCTGGGCAATGGCTTGGTACTCTTGCTCCAACATCGCGCGAGCACGTGCCTCTTCGCGAGCGCGAATTTCTAGAGGGGTACGATTTAGTGACACTTCGAGTGCCATCGCCTCTGCTTGGTCTCTTTCCCTATTGATCTGTTGAGCTTCAGAACGCACGGAAATCAAACGCTCCATATTCAGTCTAGCTTCTCGGTCTTGGCGCTCACGCTCTCGCGCCAACTCCGCCATTTTGGCGTCTACGCGAGCACGTTCTTTCACTTCCTGCTGTGCAGCGTAGTTAGCGGCAGTCCGTTCTGCTGCCCAATGTTTCGCATTTTCTACTTCAACAGCGAGTTTTTCAGACTCCAGTTTCGCTTTAAAGTTTAACTGAGTATCCAGCCTAATTTGTTCTAAAGCTTCGAATTTTGCTGCACTTTCTTGTGCGATTCTGCGCTCAGACTGAACGCGTGCTTCTTCTTTGATTGAACTATATTCTTGATTCCCTTGCGCGTTTCCAATATTTTCAGGGAGTAGTGATCGATCTTCATCCTTGGTTTGAAATTGGCGCTCTTTTTGAAATAATTTGTTCTCAGCCTGCCCCATTTCAGTTGGTTCAGGCCTTGAATCGTCAGATCTCGCAGCAATCGACTTACTTTTCAATTCATTTATCCCGCGATTTTCCTCGGCAACCGTTGCCTTTGCTTCGGCTTCAACTCTGGCAATCGCTTCACGAATCCCTTTAACGTCAATCCGAGAATTCTCTGAGAGCTCATCAAGGTTTGTGGCTGCATCATGCGCCACCGCATACTCATCAACGCCTAAATTGCCAATAGAAAGGCGGTTAAGCATCATTTGATTGTCGTTCATCATGCACCTCATGGTATCGAGTTCCAGAGTTCTCGAATTGCTGATATTTGCGAATTCGTTGGCTATGGGGATTTATCTAAGGTGGATTATGTTTGAATTTAAAATCGATAAAGCTTGGAGTAACAAGGTAAAAGCGCCGCAATTCACAATTTTGGTAACCCGTATGAACTTATTGCCAGATTGTCTAAGTAAAAGGCGTAATAGAGATTTAGAAAATTTAATTTTTCAGTAAAATGCCGATTCCTTCCTGTTTGCCAATATTTCTACAAACCACAACATGTCAAATCCTTTGAAATTGATAAGCCGATCTAAGCTACCTGAAGTTAAAACGACGATTTTTCAAACGATGTCGACCATTGCGAACGAGGCCAAAGCGATCAATCTCGGCCAAGGGTTTCCAGATTTCGCATGCGACAATGCATTAATCGCATCGGTAAATCAGGCAATGTGTGATGGGCACAATCAATATCCTCCAATGACGGGAACAATGCCACTACGCAGTGCAATTGCGCATAAAGTCTGTTCGCTGTACGGGGCAAAATACGATATGAACGAAGAGATCACCATTACAGCAGGTGCCACCCAAGCTTTGCTGACTGCCATTTTAGCAACGGTGAATGCGGGCGATGAGGTGATCGTGATTGAGCCTGCCTACGACAGCTATCAGCCGGCCATCGAGCTGGCGGGCGGGCGCTGTGTCCGCGTGCCCCTGGGGCTGACTTCCAGGTGGACCTGGCCCGTGTCGCATCCGCCATCACGCCCAAGACCCGCGCCATCATTGTC
>CALKVB010000322.1 GCA_937996605.1 uncultured Oxalobacteraceae bacterium
AGAGAACCTACCAGCATCTATTGCAAACGTAGCGCAGCATTCACTGCTTGGAAAAAAATCCCATTATCACTGCCAGCACCGCCAGTGGGCTTCATTTGCGCGCCCCACAACACAATCACCAGCTTACTCGCCGGGTTAATGTAAATCGCTTGTCCATGAATGCCGATCGCCGAATAAGCTGCATCAGCTTGCCCTGCACGATCCATGGCAGGCCACCACAGATAGCCATAGGCCAATGGTTTGCCATTCTTTAATAAGGTGGGCGTGGTAGCTTCGTAGGTCCAACCATCGGGAACGATCGCTTCATTCTTACTACGGCCTTGATTCAACATAAACAAAGCGAAGCGACCGTAGTCGCGCAATGTAGCACTAATGCCACTGCCGCCAATCTCCACACCATTCGGCGAATCTAACCACCAAGTCGCCTCGGCCTCCATACCGAAACGGCTCCAAATACGCTCGCTGAGATATTCAGATAAACTAAGGCCGACAGCATTGCGCAACACCTGAGCAACAACTTGCGTTTCTCCAGTGCTATAGTTGGCCACTGTTCCCGCTTCAGCCACACGCCGCAATCTTCGCATGACATCCAGTACAGCACCTGGCTTTTGGCTAATCTGCGCTTCTAACAAGCGACGTCGATCTGAATTGGGGTCAGAATAAGCTTCATTCCAAGCGACACCTGAGGTCATCATCAATACATCACGTATGCTAGCGTCTTGATAGCCACTGCCCTTCAACTCCGGAACATACAAGCTAACAGGGTCACGCAGACTTTTAATTTTACCTTGCTTAAGCGCCGCACCGACCAATGTAGAAGTAATTGACTTCGCTACCGACATTGACATCCAACGCGTTTGTACGGTATTTCCGTAACGATATTGTTCCAACACGATCTTGCCATCTTTCAAGATCAAAGCAGCAGCGATTCGGTTGAGGTCAAAGAACTGCGACAAATTCATGAGCTGCCCACGCTCTTTCCATTCCAACTGCGCGATTTTCTGCCTCAATTTGAAATCGGCAAGAGGAAGCTTGTAGACTTGATTGCTCGGTGCGGCTTTGATTTTATTGACAGGAAAGAGTCGATCAATATTGCGAAAAGTATTCACCGCCAATTCAGGGCTCAGAGCACCATCGTACACTTGACGAACTGTGCCTATAGGCTCTTTCGCATGCAGATACGGTGTGGCTGTGGTCGGATTTTTCGTCTCAATCGCAAATGCATAGGCTTGCGACGATACACAATCGAGCGTTACGCTTGGTATTAAAACACAAATCAAACCTAAAAAAAATGGACGCGACATCATCAACTCTCGGAACTGAATTTGACTATTCTAACCCGTAAGCGAAAAGGCAATGGCGCAACGGTGCAATGGCTCAACTACACAAGAAGGCTACCCAAAACGCTCATTTCGCTAGCACTGCTAGGCTTAATGCTAATACCAATACCAATACCAATACCAATACTGATATGATACTGATAGATGCATGATAGCGAAGGTGAGAATTTAGTGATGATTAGTTCTAACAACACCGCACTCAGCACCTTTCTCAGATGCGCTAATTCAAATTGCCGCATATTCGAGCAAACTCGCAATTT
>CALKVB010000323.1 GCA_937996605.1 uncultured Oxalobacteraceae bacterium
GTTTTCACGGTCAATCTTATTCACGACCACGATAGGTTTCAAACCCAAAGCCAATGCTTTACGCGTCACAAAACGGGTTTGTGGCATTGGGCCTTCTTGCGCATCAACCAGCAACAATACGCTATCAACCATAGACAATACACGTTCCACTTCGCCACCGAAGTCAGCATGGCCTGGGGTATCAACGATATTGATGTGTGTGCCTTTGTATTCAACTGCACAGTTTTTAGAAAGAATCGTGATACCACGTTCTTTTTCAATATCATTGGAGTCCATCACGCGATTATCAACTTGTTGATTGTCACGGAAGGTACCGGATTGGCGCAGCAATTGATCCACGAGCGTAGTTTTGCCGTGGTCAACGTGGGCGATAATGGCGATGTTGCGAATAGCGCGTGTTGTGTTGGTCATGATTGAGTTTCAATTGGAGATAATTCGGATAACCCACGATTATAGCATGCTGCAATGCAAAACTATCACTTTCGAATCAAACTTAAGTATTTAATGTAGGTGTAATTTGCCATTATTTCAAAGACTTACTACGGTTTGATGACAAAAAGCTCCGCTTTTTCACACCCTCCCCCCATCTGATGGGCCGCACCCCATCGGATTTCCTAGGAAATTTCGCTATCGCACTTGAAATTTAACACGTCCATCCACATCTGCAAGCACACTTAGTTTTTTGTCTAAAGTTTTATTGTCACTCTCTTATTTTTCGAGGAAAGCATGTCAGAAAAACAAACCTTAGGATTTCAGGCTGAAGTATCGCAATTATTGCAATTGATGATTCACTCGCTGTATTCCAACAAAGAAATCTTCTTGAGAGAACTCATTTCCAACGCATCCGATGCGGCAGACAAACTGCGCTTTGAAGCGATCAACAATGCATCTTTGTTTGAGAATGACTCCGAACTCAAGATCAAAGTTAGTTTCGATAAAACGGCACGCACTATCACGATTGCCGACAATGGCATCGGTATGAATCGTGATGATGCCATCAATCATTTAGGTACCATTGCCAAATCTGGCACCAAAGAATTCTTCGCCAAACTCTCTGGCGACCAACAAAAAGATGCCGCCATGATTGGTCAATTCGGCGTTGGCTTCTATTCGGGCTTTATCGTTGCCGACAAAATCACCGTAGAATCGCGTCGCGCCGGCACTGCTGCAACCGAGGGTGTACGTTGGGAATCGGCGGGCGCGGGTGACTTCAGCGTAGAACAGATTACCAAAGAAGATCGCGGTACAGCGATCATTTTGCACTTGCGTGAAGGAGAAGACGAATTTCTCTCTTCTTGGAAACTCAAGTCCGTCATTCGCACATACTCTGATCACATCTCCCTGCCAATTTTGATGCAGAAAGAAGAATGGGATGAAGAAAAAAAAGAGATGGCATTAAAAGACGAGTTAGAGACCGTCAATCAAGCCAGTGCTTTGTGGGCTCGCAGCAAATCTGACATCACCCCAGAACAGTACACAGAATTCTACAAACATATTTCACATGATTACAGCGCACCATTGACACACACGCACAATCGTGTTGAAGGTCGTAGCGAGTACACGCAGTTACTATATATCCCAAGTCGCGCTCCATTTGACATGTGGGATCGCAACAAACGCGGCGGCATCAAGCTCTATGTAAAACGTGTCTTCATCATGGATGATGCTGAACAATTGATGCCAATTTATTTGCGCTTCGTCAAAGGTATTATCGACTCTAACGATTTACCTTTGAATGTATCTCGTGAAATCTTGCAAGAATCTCGTGACATCAAGGCAATTCGCGAAGGCTCCACCAAACGTGTATTGGGGATGTTGGAAGACTTGGCCAATGCAGAGGGCGATGAAGCACAAAGCAAAAAAGAAAAATACGCCAGTTTCTGGAAAGAATTTGGTCAAGTGTTGAAAGAAGGTGTTGGTGAAGACGCTGCCAACAAAGATCGTATTGCCGCCCTCTTACGCTTTGCTTCCACTCATAACGATAGCGAAATTCAGAACGTCTCTTTGGCTGATTACATCGCGCGCGCCAAAGAAGGTCAAGATAAAATTTACTATGTTACTGCGGACAGCTATGTTGCAGCAAAAAACAGTCCTCACTTAGAAATCTTCCGTAAGAAAGGCGTTGAAGTCTTGTTGTTGACTGATCGTGTTGACGAATGGATGCTCTCATTCCTGACTGAGTTCGAAGGCAAGACCTTGACTTCTGTGGCGAAAGGAGATTTGGATCTTGGCAAGTTAGAAGACGAAGCCGAGAAAAAACAGCATGAAGAAACAGAGACTCAATTCAAAGACTTAGTCGAGAAGATGAAAGCAGCCTTGAGTGAAAAAGCCAAAGACGTGCGTGTCACTTTCCGTTTAACTGATTCTCCTGCGTGCTTAGTCGCCGACGAAAACGAATTGTCAGGCAATTTAGTACGTATGTTGAAAGCAGCTGGGCAATCTGCACCTGAATCAAAACCAATCTTGGAAATCAATCCAGATCACCCATTAGTGCAACGCCTAAAATACGAAGAAGCGAAGTTCGATGATTGGTCGCACATTTTATTCGATCAAGCTTCATTGGCAGAAGGCGGAAGTTTAACTGACCCTAGCGCCTTTGTTCGTCGCTTAAATGAACTGCTGCTAAATGTTTCGAAATAGCGAATCTAATTATCTGCGATCAACATGATCGTAGATAACGCGACGCTCTACTCTTTTACATCTCGTTACAAAAAAATGGGCTAGGTTATCGAACCTAGCCCATTTTTCCATTTACCTCTTAGCGATTCTTTAAGGGTTTATACATCAAATTAAATCTAGGAAGAATCGAGATTAATGAGTCACCCTTGTTGTGCGGCGATCAGATAACAAGCGTACGCGTTCGCCTGGACGAAACATCTCATCAGCATCCTGAGTAATCGCGCGCAGCTCACCATTATCCAAGCGCACTGTAATTTCCAAGCCTTTACGCATATTATTTTGTGACTCAACATTATGACCAACGATACCACCAACAACCGCACCCACAATGCCGGTGGCCGTTGATCCACGACCACCGCCCATGCTAGAACCCGCAATATTACCCAAAGCCGCACCCGCCAAGGTTCCCACACCAGAATTGCCTTGCGCGATAGTAACTTCACGTACTTGTTCAACGACTGCCATACGTACCGTCATCTCATTTTGCGTTTGCGAGGGGCGATAGACATTACCCGAAGTCGAAGTTGAAATACAGCCACCTAACAACAAAGTGGAACCAATCACAGCGGAATACAATACCAATTTGACTGTTGATGTTCCAAAGTTAGCAAAATTTATGAAGTGGTTCCCCAACCGTAAATATGGCATGGGGCATGAGGAATTAAATCGGGAGGCCTATAACATTTTG
>CALKVB010000324.1 GCA_937996605.1 uncultured Oxalobacteraceae bacterium
CCGGCAGTCGGTGCTGCCAAGAATACACTTTCATCATTACCGGCTTTGAGCGATGCGGCATCGTAAGAAGTCGTCGTCGGATAAGCGCCCTTCTTCACATACAAATCAACATCGCCCGTGCCACCGTTGGTGAACAACTTCAGATTTTTCGCGCCTGTTGGTAGCATGATGTAAGCATAAGTTTGGCTAGACGAGCTGAAATTCTTAATGGAGCAATTCTTACCCAGTTGTGAAGTCGAAGAACACGCAGGCAAATTCACGACTGGAGTGCTTGGCAATGGAGGCTCTCCGGCCACAGTCGCTGTCTGTACCCAGTTAGCAAACTCAGTGTCATATCGCGTACCGATGTTATTGACCAGAGTTTGGTAACCGGTGTAATCACCTACACGGAATTTGGCGACCATGGCATCGATATCACTACGATGTTTTTCGTTCATGAAGCGTACCGCCATATAGCCCCAGCGGTAAGCACGCGTCACGTAGTCAGACATTGCGTAGGTATTACCAAAAATCGTACTCAGCTTATAGTTACCCGTTTTCGCAACATCGATCGCTTCTTGGTAATTATTCTTGTGGGATAAATACTCTGCCACCCCTTCAATCCACCAAACTGTTGGCTGCGCGGTCCCTGCCGAGAAGTCACCCGCCATATCGAAACGACCGTCGAGATAATGCACGTATTCATGCTCTAGATTCCAAACTGAGAACGTAGGACGCAACCAAGATGCTTCATGTGCAATGAAACGCGCTTGATTATTCACATCGGCTGGATTGCCTTCTAAGTACATACCACCGTTATCAGTGCTGATACCGTAGATTGCACCTGCGTATTTGCTGTAATTGGTGTAATCATCGAACACTACCAATTCCAAAGACTTGTTATTGTCGTTAGCGACTGGCGTATTATTGGTCAACAGCATTTTATGGAAGTAGGTCTCTTCAGCACCAAGAATATTGCATGAGTCTTGCAACTGCTGTGGTGTCATATCTTGAGCACGAATCTTGATGGTGGGGCTGCAGGTATAGCTATACTTCAATACCGCGTCAGCAAGTTTCGTTTGGTAACCACAAGTGCCATATTCTGCACAGTTCGCACTATCAGAGAAATCTACCGTGCTCGCCGCATTTAGCCACAAATCACTATCAGGCCCTGTCATGGTCGAAGTTGCCAATTGATTTTTCACCATAGGTTTGACGGTGCCAAACAAAGACGAATACTGCATGAAACGGAAAGCTTCATTCTCCGCATCACTCAATTGATATGCCGAACTCGTATTGAGCAATGCTGCTTTGTTGTTCACCACAAAATTATTCAGCGCAATCGGATAAGACGCATCTTGAATAATCGATGCAGCATTTGCACGGCCATGTGCATAGAACATGATCGTCAATGCGCCAGTGAAAGCGCCGGATGCCGATGATTGCAACAAAGCATTTGCCGCATTCGGGTTAGCAGGAGTATTGGTGTAACGCACAAATACATTCTTCACACTTGGCAAATAGTAGGCTTCATCATTCAAATTGGTGACCAGCTTAAATACTTCACTCGCTGTGTTACTCCATGCCGCATTCGGTGCGTACAAAGCATTTCCATCGATCAGTTGTTTAATCGGTGCCCGTAGATTCGTCATCACAGTAGTTGAAGGTGCGGCAATTGTGCCCCCTGACGCTAGGTAATAACCAGCACGCAAATATAAAGTGAGATTCACCAAAGCGATATTGCTGGCGTTATAGCTACTAGCTTCTTGTGTGAAGCGCGATGCCACCGCATTCATATTCGCGGCCGAGTAAATGCTTGCACCTTGTGTCGAATTCAAAGAAAACAAACCATAAGTACATTCTGGGTCAGGCAAAGAAACCAAGTAGTTGGCCAGAGCAGCGCCGCTGTAGCTGCCCAAGGTCGTCGTATCTTTACACGCCGCCGTTGGCGCGGGTGCCATTAAGGGAGTTGATAAGGGCATTGATTTTGACGCTGCAGAATTTTTATTTGCGCTGTACAAAGCCTGCACATCTTTTTTACTTTGCGGCAGATTGAATTTCACCTGTTCGGCACTTGGTGGCAAAGCGGTACGTGCATGTGGACGGGGTGCTTGTTTTATGGCCTTATGCTCATGCCCTAATGCTTCAGCCTGTTCAGACTTGATGGCGATTCCAGCCCACGCCAGACTCGTCACATTAGCGGCCAGCAATGCCACTGCGATCATCGAATTTCTCTTCATCGACATTTGAAAACTCCTATTGTATTTATGGATAGATGAGCTAGGTTTTACCTACACCTCCCTGCTCGATTGCCCTTTGCAGTGTTCTCTATAGTCTAGAAACCGAGCGCCTAAACTCGCCCAACCCATCACAACCAACACTGCAGCAACGAAAGCCAGTTTCCCCTCCCTCAGAAGAAATCTAACTAACGTCAAGGCGAATTCATCTTATAAATATATTTAATAAATATCAACGATATATTCACAAGAAAAGATGAATGAAAGGCTAGTCAATACAAAAACATAGTAAATTCTGAAAAGCTAAAATTTTGTAAAATTTTGCATGGAGAGAAAATTCAAAAACCAAACGAAATTCCAAATTTCGTCGCAAATAGGCGAATTTCCCATGGGAATCATGGTGATTCATATAGTTTTATTTGGTGAATCGAGGCAGGATTGCTTGTGATTAGTTGCTTAATTAGCTGTAATCAGTTGGAGAAAAATTTGAGGGATGAGGTAACTTGCTAATCTTTTAAAAAATGATTGCGATAGGTGTTCCGTAGATATCTTAGATTTTATGCTTCCTAGAGGGCTAGCTTTTTGTGTCGAACAATGACGCATCTCACATCGCTTAATCTAATCAAACGTTGATTACTTAAGGAATATCGACCGCCTAGTTCCCATAAAAAAGCTCACGTAGATACTGAAAAACCACATCAAAGCTTAGACTTAGATGCTATGGGCGAAATGCCGTGCTTGATCCACCAAGATCGGCATGCATTTCACCCAAACTCACTTCACTACCGCGAGAAAAAATTAAGGCAATTTTTTCGCTGGCATTTCGCGGCCACCTTGCAACAAGACAAGCTGAGTCACTTTTCCATCAGCCGCTTTTTCAAAACGTAGTTTAGCTGGCACGCCCACTGCTTCAAACAAATCATCACCTGCCACCTTAATTTCTACGGTACTCTGCCCTGTTGCCTGTGTCAGAAAACGCTCGCCGTCACGGCTCACTGTCAAGATGAAATTCGGTGCCAACTGATACTGACCGACATATTGATCAAAGGCTTCGGCGCTGATTTTCACTGCAGCAGTTTTCGCTTCGACTTTCTGTACAAGCACACGCTTTGCCGGAATATCTTGCCCGCCTTGGCTTAAGATCAGTTGAGTCACTTTGCCATCGGCGGATTTTTCAAATGTCACCTTGGCGCCAACTTCTTTCGAGACAAAAGCATTCTGCGCGACTGCGGTCATGTAGATCGATCCTTGACCCGTGGCTTGGGCGACAAATCGATTACCCTCACGACGAATATTCAAGATGAAATTCGGTGCTAATTCGTAATCACCAATATAGGTATCAAACAGCTCTGCGGGAACTTCAACAGTCGCCTCGTTCACTGGCGCTTCATTGGTGCGCTCATGATGAGTCACTTTGCCATTATAGTGGACAAGCGCATCTGTCACGGTACCCTGCGCGTTTTTAACGAATTCCACGCGCAGCAACGAGGTATTGTCTTTAAAAAAGCCTGTCGTCGAATACGCCTGCAATAAGGTTGTCGGCCCATTGGTACGGGACATGATCAACTTATCGCCATCTCTTACAAACTGACGACGATTTGTCTCATCGATTTTATAAACTCCAACATATTGATCAAGCACCTTGGCATCGAGTGTGATCGCTTTGAATTCTGGGATCGCTTTCCCCATCGCCGCCGCAGCGAGACGACTTGCCACCATACTCGATGATGCCAAACCACTCTCGGCATTGGTCAACACCGCTACATAAATTTTCTCTTGAGGTAGGCGGAGTGCAAAGGTAGCAAAGCCGTTAATGCCACCGCCATGAGAAATCATGGTAGAGCCTTCCAGCTCGCCTATGCTCCAACCATAACCGTAGTCGGTGTTCTTACCGTTGGTGAGTTTGTAGTTGGTGAACGCGCGTTTCCAGCTGCTGACCTTCAACAATTTGCCTGCACTAATCGCCGCATCCCACACTGCTAAATCGTCGACGGTTGAGGTCAAGGAACCTGCCGCATAAGGCAGGGTCATACTGATCTTTCTGCTTGGTTCAAACCCATTCGCACCGGGTGCATGACCTGCTGCATGCGAATGCTGGCTGCGCTCATAACCTTCGTAGGCGGTGTTTTTCATACCGAGTGGCACAAAGATACGCTGCTCAACAAATTTCGCATACGGTAAGCCGCTCACTTTCTCAATGATGGCACCAAGCACAAAATAACCCGAGTTACTGTAATTCCACGTCGATCCTGGTTCAAATTCGAGTGGATCATTTTTGAAGCTAGCGATCATTTCATCGACCGTCATGTCTTTGGCGATGGTGCTCACGAATCCAGGCTTGTTGGTGTAATTAGGAATGCCAGCGGTATGCGTCAGCAAATGTTCGACGGTGATTTTCTTACCGCTCTCAGGGTAATCGGGGAAAAACTTTTGGATGTTATCTGAGAGCGACAACTTGCCCTCTTCCATCAACATCAAAATACCCACAGCAGTGAATTGTTTCGAAACTGATCCAAGGCGCATCACATCATCCGCTTGCATAGCACGTTTTTCCGCCACACTCGCCAAGCC
>CALKVB010000325.1 GCA_937996605.1 uncultured Oxalobacteraceae bacterium
CCAACTAATCAGTGACAAGATCTCTTTGATTAGCCCACGCATCGTACTTATCACGATAGAGCAGACTAATACGAATAAGACGACATAATCAAAAAGCGTCACACTATCCTCATCATCATTTTGACTCGATTTTTGCTCTTCTAAATCGATCGAATTAATTCGGGATCAAGCTACCGTTCAAACCAAGCTTCACCAATTTCTTCTGCATTTTTTCGGCTTCCGCTTTTGAATTGAATGGACCTACTCGAATACGAATAACTTCACCACTGTCGGTGTGAATTTTCTGCGTATATGTTTGAATTTCGGCTGCCTTCAATTTTCCCTGAAGCTCTTTGATTTTTGCTGCTGAACTCATGGCCGCAACTTGTACTGAAAAACTACCTGCAGGTTTTGCAACTACTTTTTCCTTCACATTATCAGGCTTTGCACTTGGTTCAACGCGGCCTTCCAGCAAAGCCATCGCACGCGCTGCTTCGTCTTTACTTTCTCTTTTTGGCTCAGACTTCACCTCAGATTTATCAGCCAACTTGATGCTTGTCTTATCGACGACCTTAACATCAGTCGCTTTAAGCTCAGTGACTTTTGATTCTGTTTTTTTGGCTTGTTCAGTCGCTGCTTTTGAAGCGACAGTATCTGTCACATGTGGATTAGCGAGATTACTCGAATCTTTACTATCGGTCTTTTTCTCCGCAGCGGCATTAGTTTTAGTACTTGGATCGACTTTGACAATAGAATTATCAGACACTGGTTTGGATTCGAGTGCGGCACTCGTTTTCGGTGGCGGTGGAGCAATGATTTCTTCCGTTTTGTCAATGCTCTGCGCCACCTGACTCGCGGCGACTTCTGGTAGCGGTGCGCGTATCACTTCTTTGACTTGAATTGGCGCATTTACATCTTTAGAAGGTATCTCAATTGAAATTTTCGGTGCCGTACTTTTCGGTTCAGATTCAAATAACATCGGCAAACCAATTACTGCTGCGAGCACCAAAGCGATCGCTCCAATCAGACGGCGACGGGCACGCTTTTTTTCTGGTAGGGCGGAATCATCCTGTGAACTCTTTCGACTTTGCCCAGCACGTTTATTCATCTTCGCACTTCTTGACGTACGCGCAGACTCCGTTGCGATCGCCGCTGCCTCATCCTCGGTTCGAGAGCGAAACTCACCGTCATCGACCGTATCTTGAGGATCCTGCTTTTTTTGCTTAAATAGCGTATCCAGGCTCATAGCAAATTTCTGTTGACTCTCGATTAGGATTGCAAATTCTTAAGACGAATACGGCTTTATGATGGCAAAGAAAATTGTGAAATATCACTTGCATCTCACGCCTATTCATGGCTCTAGCACGACTATCGCTGAGATCTTCTCTGACGCATCACACCCGCGACCGTCAAAAAAGATCCGAAGACCACTATTCTATCATTTTCCCCCGCTTTACTCATCGCAAAAACATAAGCTTCTTCAGGAGAGATGAATTTTTGTACACTGTGTTCAGCATCCTGCGGTATCCCCGCTGCATGCAGCTGTTGCTCGAGCTGCACTGATGTAGCGGCGCGTGGCAAAGGCAAATCGCAGACACACCAGTGATCAACTTTGCCTTTCATGTGCGCTAACACGCCAGCAATATCTTTGTCGAGCATAGAGCCGAACACTGCGTAGGTATAGGCATGGAATCCCATGTTGTCTAAATTTTGTGATAAAGCCGCTGCGGCATGGGGATTGTGCGCGACATCCAGCACAACGACCGGACGCCCTGGCATCACCTGGAAACGACCGGGTAACTCAACCATCACCAAGCCTGTCCGCACTTCTTGTGCCCCCACGGGCAACTGCAAACGCAAAGCTTCGAGTGCGGCCAATACAGCACACGCATTTAACAATTGATTCGCGCCACGTAAACCGGGATAGGCAAGAGAATTGCGCCTTTGTTCGCGACCACCGAAATTCCATTGTTGCTTGTCAGCGCTATAGTTGAAGTCACGCCCGAATAAACGCAGATCTGCACCAATTTGATTGGCATGATCAATTAGGCTTTGCGGTGCTTGTGGATCACTACAAATCGCCACTCGTCCTGACCTAAAAATGCCAGCTTTTTCAAAACCGATTTTTTCTCGAGTATCACCCAAATAATCGGTGTGATCGATATCCACGCTAGTCACAATCGAGACATCTGCATCAATCACATTCACCGCATCTAAGCGCCCGCCGAGACCTACTTCAAGGATCACAACATCGAGTTCTGCCTCTGACATTAACTGACAAATTGCGAGGGTTGTAAACTCAAAATAAGTTAAAGATGTTTCACCGCGTGCCGCCTCAACTTTTTCGAAAGCATTAATTAGTAATTGATCAGACGCAGGAATACCATTTAGTCGAGCACGTTCATTAAAATCCAAGAAATGCGGTTTGATATACAGGCCGACACGATATCCCGCTTGCATCAACACTGATTCCAACATTGCACAAGTGGAGCCTTTACCATTTGTTCCTGCCACCATGATCACGGGACAGCGGAAAGCAATGCCAAGCTGCTCTTTGACGCTGGCGACACGCGCCAAGCCCATATCAATTTCTTTGCTATGTCGTTTTTCTAAGATGGCAAGCCACTCACTCAAACTCTCGGGTCGGATATTTTCAATTGATGAATTCATTGTTCGAAAAATCGTGTTACAAAATGACAAAAGCCCGAAGACCTCGCCGACACGGCAAAATCTTC
>CALKVB010000326.1 GCA_937996605.1 uncultured Oxalobacteraceae bacterium
TTCAGACGTGTGCTCTTCCGATCTATCTTTGGTAATAATTCACAATTTTTATGAGCAATGCCTCACAGAAACATTTTGCGTATTTCCTTACTATCTCACTACGCGCTTTGAACACAAACGCAAGACTAAAGATGGCGCCTCAAGCGGCGAATCAACATCAAGGTCGATAAAGAAAGTTAGTAACACAAAATTTATGAATTACATTTTAAAGGAATACATCATGAAGAATTTTTGGAAAAAACAAATTGCAGTTGCCGCACTCGGATTCACTACAAGCTTGATCGCGACATCAAGTGCACAGGCAGAGAACTATCTCACTCATGCCAACTACGCAGAAAAGCTCATCACCTTCGTGCAAGCTACAAATAATGTCTATGATAGCAACCCAACCATTGTTACATGGGCAGGTGTGAATGGCGCTACGATCTATCAAAACCGTTCAACTTGTTCTCCGTTCGTCACGCGCACAATCAAAACGGCGTACAGCATTAGCGATACCACTTATAAAAACTGGTTTGGATCGAGCAGCCCAAGCTCTTCTGAATACCATGACGCGATCTTGGCGCAAAATCATTTTCTACGCGTGAGCACTCCAGAAGGTATTCAACGCGGCGATTTAATCTCAGTGAAATACCTCCCTTGCGCCAACAAAGATAGCACTGGTCATATGATGATTGCCATGTCGTCTGCAGTAAAACGTAGTGTTGACACCGCACCAATTATTGCCGGCACAGAGCAGTATGAAATCACTATTGCCGACTCTTCAAGTTCAAGCCATCAAGCCAGCGATGCTAACGGCAAAACATATACCGATACACGCGGAGAAGGCAGTGGTGCAGGAATGGGTACCTTGCGTTTGTACAAAGACAAACAAACTGGCCAGATCGCTGGTTATACCTGGACGGTATCATCGAGCTCAGTGTTTTACGCTACCGATAGTTGCCGTGTGATCGCGGTTGGACGTTTGCAATAAGAAGTTAGCTGAGGGAGCCCATCATGAATCAGCGCAATAAACAATTTGCCAATTTGCTTCGCAATCTGCTCATCATCGCGGTCACAACAAGTGCACTTTGCGCTTGCGATCAAGATATGCAAACCGAACCGGAGAGTTTGTCTGTACTCATGAAATCGACATCAGCCTCAACACCGATGTCAGGCAATTTGTCTCAGACAATGGCTTCCTCAGCCTCGGCAATACAAACAAGCGAAGCACCGCAGGGGTTAGCGGGTTTTGCACAAATTTGGTCCTCTGATCAAACCACCACAGCAGACTATGCAAGCGAAGCTGTATCAGTCGAGCAGTCTGCTGAATTTAAGCAATTACGCCAAACGATGGATACACTGGACTTTGAGCGTGCACGAAAAAACGCTAGTACGCCTGCTCTCAAAGCGGCGGTGGAACGCGAATACCGCATGCATATAGAAATGCTCGACACCGAGATGCGCACCGCCAAAGCAGATCAAGAAAAAGGAAGCAAAGAGCCCTAGGCTTTTAAAAAAGGATCAATAAAAGAACACGAGATAAACAGTCTAGGCGAATACGGTGGCGGTTTGTCGACTGATGGCGACTAAACGTCCGTTTTGATCCCAACAATGAGCAGCGATGTGCGCATAGCCATTGTGTGCACTCTCTGTCACCGCACGATACTGCCACCACGGATTACTTTCAGTGGCTAACTCGGCATCATCAATTGCAGGAAACTCTACTGTCCAAGTCAAACTACTGGCAGGCATCGGCTGTTTCAGCATCTGTAAAATCGCCGGCGGCCAAGCATCAATCAAGGCTACTAAATCTGTATAACGTGCACGCTGTGTGTCAACACCTGCAGCTGCCCTCCAACGCATCCAGCCATCAATATGTGAAGTAGAAGCACCACTAAATGGCAGCCCGCACTGAATAAAACGAAAATCAATCAACTTCGTAAACTCAGGCGCGATTCCTTCAAGATCAGGAATAAAGCGCCCAGACTCTGGCGGATCAATTGGCGGTGCAGAAGCAGAGGCGACGATAACACTAGACTGTCTCGCTGCGCCAAAACTCGCCAAAGCACTCACACAAACCTGCTCATTTTGTTTGACCGTACACAGCATCTGCGTGACTGATTTTCCGGTGCGAAGGACTTCACTGCTAATGCTAATTTGCCCAATTTCAACTGGCGCTACAAAAGAAATCGTCAACGCTCGCAAGGCCGAAGTGACCGGACTTGTTGCGGTTCCCATATGCGATAAAGCACTCTGCAAATGAGCAACCACTAAAGCACCTAACAAACCACCAAAAGTTGCCCGCCCTTGTCCCCATCCTGCCTCAATATCAACTATTTCAGCGCGCGCTGCTTGTCCCAACATACTTTCATAACTCACGATAACATTCCTTCAATGATGATTGAGCTTGCATAACTTTGCCCGTATTTTACAGGCAGGCTAGGATCGCGTTAAATGCTGCTGAAAAGTGGCAATTTAAGTGAGGTTGCGCGAACCAAAGTTGAGCGTGAACTTGAGCTTGATTATGCTGCGCCTACTTCAACTATTGCATCACTTGCTTCATCGGTTACTACTACGCTTATCACTGCGACTATCACTGCGGCTATCACTGCGGCTATCACCGCAGATATCACATCAATTGCCAACTCCGACTTCTCACGGCAGAGAATTCTCACAAGAGACGCTTCATCCAATAACTTGCAAGCGCGAATTCAATACAGTCGTGATCGTATTCATATTCGCTTTGACTTAAACACCACCTTAAATACGCGATCACCGCTTTAACTTGTTCAGTATTCAGCGTAGAAAATTTTTGTTCCAATTGACCACTGAGCGTCAGATGAAAAATGGGATCCTCCACCTCTCCTCTCAGACTTGCAATCATGAATGCGGCTAAATGAAACCTCATGCCATCAGCATCAAAGAAAGACAAACTACTATGATGATTCGCCAGCGCTGCAGCAGGAATTTTTTTCCAATCTAACTTTTCATCTTGTTCACGCCGGCTGTTTCGAAATTGTTCTGGCTCGTAGTTATCGATCGCCTTCGCCTCAAACAAACCAATACCATCACCCAATCCCACACCAGAAAAAGCGGCTGCGATAACCTTGATGATTTGCTCTTTTGTGTAAAGCTGATCTGGTCTTACCTCACTAGCATGACCGCAGTTCGTACATGTTAACAAGGATGTCGTCCCAATCCATTCTGGTTCAGAAATCTCGTACGAACATTTATCGCATTTCATGGTTTGGCTCACGCTAATTAAGATCTCTATCAAGATGAAAGAGGAGAAAAATAACTCGCTATCAAACTACCTAGTTACTTCTCTTAATTCTAAAAATTTCTGAAACAAATTTGAGATCTGTTGCGCCAACAAAAATTGATCGACTTCATTCGCCTTGCGAGGCGCTCAAGAAAATAAGCAAATACCTGCTTTTTTTCAAACTCGCTTCTCAAGATAAGGTCTGGACAAGAATCATGCTCGATATCTTTCCAATCTTTGTTGTAAGCTGCCTGTATGTAGCTCGAACAAGTTATTATCGTAGTCGTAAAAATACAATGACAGCCCTTCTCCATCGACGCGAGGACGGGGCGCTTTGATTTCAACCCCAAGTTCTCGCAATTTCGATTCTAGCCTATGCAACGCATCCTCTGATACGGCAAAAGCGACATGACGATATGAACGCTCAGTTGGCACGCCTTCCATAAAGGCTAGCCACAAACCACCAAGAATAAAAAATTTTTCACGAGACAGCGAAAAGTTCTTTTGTTTACTGTCATACACCTCAACCGCGCCCAAACCCAAGGTCAAGAGTCGCGCCGTTCGCTCCACGTCCCGAACAACAAAAGTAAGATGGCTTAAGCCTTGAATTAACATATTAAATGAAGGGTTTAGTCAAGTCAGTCATGCTTTCAGAGTTCTTACGAGAAAACCAGTCTTCTGAAGATAATTGCAAAATACTCCTATCCCAAACACGCCCTTTAAATACTTCATAACCTGCTTGTTTCGATTTCAAACTCATTCCAAGATTCCTACAGAGACGCAACGCCGCGAAATTTTCTGAATTAGTTTCCGCAAAAACCTCCTTCAACTTCAGGCTAGAAAATGCAAAATCTAAAAGCATCTCACCTGCTTCAATTGCATACCCTTTTCCCTGGAAACTAGTGCCAAATTCACAGCCAATTGACGCAATCTGATCGCCCACAATTCTCACTCCGCAAGAGCCAATCAATTGATCAGTGCGATCAATTATCGCGAATTGAAAATGTGTCCTCGGATGTTGCAGCGATTGACTCATGAATTGTTCGACAAGTTCTCTTGAAAATATTTCTGTTGTCTTATCTTCAGGATAAAACCGTTGAAACTTCGCTTGACTCCGTAGCCGATGGTAACTATCGAAATCTACAATCTCAAAATCACGTAAGATTAAATTTCTGGTTTCTATTCTCAAGCTATTTCTTCCAGTGCTTAATTCGATGTCGATTTAAAATGATGAATTAGATGCCCGTGGCATCGTAATTTCTATAGCTAAAATACATATTATCTAAATAGGCTGCGCCACAGAGAAAAGTGTCACGACAATCTCCAAGGGCAAACGTCATACTTTTTAGATCTCTCTACCCGATCTTTCTTGCTGTGAATGCCGGAAAGATTAGTAAATATCCCACAAAATACAGTATAACCGAGAACACATAAAGCCTTGCAGCCCTTGCCAACTCTAGCGCAAATCGTAATAATCTTCTTCTATGAATGTATTTACTATTCCCCCTCCTCTTTAAAGGGAATCACGGTCAGAGCGAATTTCAAGCTAAATGTAGAAAAACAATGCCTCATACTTCACGACCATAACCTAAGTTTTAACGATGCCGATTTAGCGCTTGATCCCACGGGGTGATTTGTGGCACATTATTTCTCACATTATGTTTTTTCTATGTGATCAAGTTGATGACTAGAATGTGCGCAGGATTGATCGACCCCAGAAATTTGCAGAGCACAACTCGTTCACCCGACTTTTAGGAAGATGAAAAATGCTTACCTTTAGAATTGGCGCCCCGCCAGAAAATACAGAAATTCTTACATCGAATAGGTGGCACCAATTATCTGGTTATGACAATACAAATCAAAATATGCTTCGCGTCGTGCTGTTTGGTTTTATTGTCTGCGCTTTCATGGCAGCTATTTGGATTGCACTCATCCCATCTTCATTAACGATTGGTAGCCCGCCGCTTTCAAGTGGGCTCTTAGTTTTCTTTTTAATCCTTGTTGTGCATGAGTTGCTGCATATACTTGCCTTCCCCAACTTAGGGTTTAACAATACGGTGGTTGGCATCTGGCCGCAAATGGGATCACCGTACATGCAATATCTTTTGCCAGTCACACGAAATCGCTTTATTTTCGCAGCATCGATGCCCTTTATAGTACTAAGTGTACTTCCGTTGCTCGCTGCACTAGCGGGATTTCCAATCTCCGTAGAACTGCAGTGGACCTCAGTAATCAATGGATTTGGTGCTGGTGCGGATTTGATGGCAGTGGTCCAAATTTTGCGCCAAACTACAAGCGACGATCTCGTGCTAGACAGTGGACACAAACTCTACGTGGGAAAATTAATGGATAGTTCCATCTAAATAGCAAATCAAAGTCAAAACCTAATTGCCCTAGTTTGCGATGTCGATGATGACTTCACGACTCGAAACGAAGGAACAAGAGGCTCACAAGAAAATTACATTGAACATCCGGGTTGATTCATTTACCTACGTTTTATCTCTTCAACACTATTCGTAACGCCTAGTTTCGCGATCGATACAGAAAACCAGATGTTGCCACGCCGCCAATTCAGTGAGTAGCATGTTATTTCTTAATCTGCCCGAGAATCCACCGTTAGCTTTCTGCATTTCTTAGACTTTTTTAGACTGCATTGCGAGCGCGACTTTAGGGGGGGTAGAGAGATGTTCGGCTCTATAGACAGCCAATTTCTACGAATATCGTCTACGCATAACGTCGTCGAGGAAAACCAGCCTATCGTATTCTAGGCTTTCTTGTATAACACTAGCGCGGGCAGACAAATAATTCTTATTTTGACGGGGACAATACGTGATGGCGCTCAAGAGACGATGCGTCACGAACTTTACAAAACTTTACACAAGCAACATAAGCGCTCAACCATGCACGCTTAGAGTGATGACATCGAGATCCTATTTAGCTTATTCAAGGACACATCATGTCATCCACCCCTATCATACGCGTTGAGCAAGTCAAGAAATCAGTTTGCACATCAGAAGGTGATCTGCATATTTTGCATTCCATTTCACTCGACATCCGGCAAGGAGAATCGATTGCGATTACTGGTGCCTCTGGATCAGGCAAATCAACCTTACTCGGCATCCTCGCTGGACTCGATACACCGACTTCCGGTGAAGTCTATTTTCAATATCAATGTATCAGCGCAATGGATGAAGAAGGCCGCGCCGCGGTGCGCGCTGACCATGTCGGTTTCATCTTCCAATCTTTTCAGTTGCTTCCTGGTCTCAATGCCTTAGAAAACGTGATGCTTCCTTTAGAGCTCAAAGGTAACCGACAAGCTAAGCAATTAGCGATGGACTTCTTAAATCGTGTCGGCCTAGCGGATCGCGTTAAACACTACCCACAGCAACTATCTGGTGGTGAGCAACAACGTGTCGCCATTGCCCGTGCCTTCGCTAGTCAGCCTTTAGTTCTATTTGCCGACGAACCAACAGGGAATTTAGATAGCCACACTGGGCAAAAGATCATTGAGCTTCTATTCGACCTCAACCGCCATCAAGGCACGACTTTGGTATTTGTCACCCATGAAGAACGCCTCGCCAGCTTATGTCAACGACGTTTTATTTTAGATGCCGGCAGCATCATTTCAAATCGCACATCGACAGGAGATAGCTATGCTGGCCTTCAAATTATTGCTGCGTAATTGGCGCAGCGGTGAGCTGAAACTGCTCAGCATATCTTTAGTGTTAGCCGTTGCCGTATTGAGTGGTATTTCTATCTTCACCAATCGCTTGGACACCAGTCTGCGCTTACAAAGCAATGCCATTTGGGGCGCTGATACCATCATTGACTCCCCAACCGCGATTCCTGAGCTGTGGGCCAAGCAAGCTAATGCGGCACAGATAAAGCATAGCCAACTAGCGACATTTGAATCAATGCTGTATGCCCATGATGAAATGAGCTTAGCCTCGATCAAGGCGGTTAGCGAAGGGTTTCCCTTACGTGGCGAAGTGGAAGTCAGTGACATCCCTTTTGCAACCAATCCACAAGATATCCAACGCGCTAACGCAATCCCAGCGAGTGGCGAAGTGTGGATGGATTCTCGCTTAGTCGAAACACTCCATCTGCGCCTTGGCGACACCGTACAAGTAGGTGAGCTTCATTTGCGGGTCAGTAAAATCTTAATTCGCGAACCAGAACAGTTCAGTTTCAATCCGCGCTTATTGATGAATGAGGTAGATCTAGCATCGTCCAAACTGGTGCAACCTGGAGCACGGGTGAATTATCGTTTCTTACTCGCCAGCGATAATGCGGCGGCCTTGAAGACTACCGTCGATCAATTGAAACTCCAGCTCACAGCAAGCCAAGAAATCATCAATCCGGCACAGATGATGGAGCGATTGAATTCCGTCTCACAAAACGGCAAACAATTTCTGCTGCTATCGACAATTATTGCGGTCTTGTTAGCCGGTGTTGCCATCGCCATTGCCGCCCGTCAGTTTTCTGAGCGCCATACCAACCAAGTTGCGATGATGAAAAGCTTAGGGGTAAGCGCCACTCGCATACGCCATCTCTATTTATGGCAGTTACTTTTGTTGTCAGCGATTGCTTCCCTGATCGGATTAGCTTTCGGCCAACTGATACAGGAACTGGTAGCCCAGAGCTTACAACAGGTCTATCGTTTTAAACTCAGCGCACCATCGGCCGAACCCTATTTACTGAGTTTTCTGAGTGGTATCTTGTGTATTGTCTTTTTCGCCTTGCCGGCGTTGTGGTTCTTGCCTAAGGTTTCGCCATTAAAAATCTTACGCCGCGAAATGACCGTGAAAGCGACACAAGTTTGGCTTCAAGCCCTGCTCGCTCTGATTGCAATCGTGACTTTGATCGCAGTATTTAGCGCCGATCTTTTGCTCACCGTCATTTTCAGCGTAGGGCTGATCGGCATGATCTTAGTGTCGATGTTGATCGCTTGGTTACTGCTCTCAGTGAGTCGTTTACTAGCCAGTCGTTTGCAGGGGCATTGGCGCCTTGCATTCGCCAATATCTATCGACGCAAGGCACAAAATATAATGCAGATTATGGTTTTTGGTGTCGCAATCATGTCCTTACTGATACTCACCATCGTGCGCTCTTCTATCATGCAGGAATGGAGCGCTTCAATTCCGGCTAATGCTGAAAATCATTTCCTCGTCAATATTAGTGCTGAGGAAGTTGCGGATATCCAAGCCATGCTCGATGAAAATAAATTGCACTACCAAACTTTTTATCCATCGATCAGAGCACGCGTAGCCAAAATCAACGGTGCGATTCCTGACGCCAGCTTTCGCAAAAAATCGCGTACCTTAGAAATGGAAAACGACGTCTCTTGGACAACGTCCATGATGGAAGGCGATAGCATTACTGAAGGCCAATGGTGGGACCACTGGCAACGCAGTGCGGCGAACCTCCCCGGCGTTTCGGTCGGTGCTGAAAGTGCGAAAAACATAGGCCTCAAAATTGGCGATCGCCTGCATTTTTCAGTGGAAGGTGTTGAACTAGAAGCTGAAGTGGCCAGCTTCAGAAAAATCACACCAGCGGCGACACGTAATTCTTTTGCTTTTTTATTCGAGCCGGGAGCAATGAAAGACTTCGTGGCGAGCTATTCAACGGGTTTCTATTTGCCAGCGAATCAAAAAACTTTCCTCGTCCAATTACTCAAAAAACATCCGAATCTGGTTTTACTCGAACTCGATCGTATGATCGAACAGATGAAGAACATCATCAAGCAAGTTACTGATGCAGTCATGTTAGTGCTTTTGTTAAGCGTCGCAGCAGGGGCTTTGGTTTTGTTATCAGCAGTCTCTAGCAGTATCGATAGACGCAAACAAGAAAATGGCTTGCTGCGCGCCTTTGGCAGTTCAAAATCACTGATCTTAGGAAGTGTCTTAGTTGAGTTTGGCGTGATAGGTGCTTTAGCCGGTAGCGTAGCCATCATCGCGAGTGAATTGATCTTAGTGGCATTACAAAGCTTGGTGCTCAACGCCCCTATTCAGCCCCACTACTGGTATTGGTTACTATCACCGATTGCTGGCGCTATGTTGTTAGCTGCGCTCGGATGTTTTGCCTGCCGCCATGTGATCACAACACCTCCATCAAGCGTATTACGCGGAGCCTACGCATCATGAAATTCATCACTATTTTGCTCAAGTGGGTGTTGGTCACGGCCAGCATGTTGATTTCCTCGCTTGCACATACTGAAACGAGCGTTCACACCAACAAGGAAAAAATTCTAGTGCTCGGCGATAGCATTAGTGCAGGCCTAGGCGTCACACCGGAGCTCGCTTGGGTCAAACAATTTAGTCAGCCAATGCAGACTCAATATCGGTTACAAGTGATCAATGCCAGCGTGAGTGGAGAAACTAGCAGCGGCGGTAGAAATCGCTTACCGAGCCTACTCAAGCTGCATCAACCACGTTTCGTGATCATCGAATTAGGAGGCAATGACGGTTTGCGAGGGATTTCAACCAAAACAATCGACGCAAACTTACAAGACATGATCCGACAGAGCCGTGCTGCCGGCGCTCAGGTTCTACTACTGGGGATGCGCATTCCAAGTAGCTACGGCGCACGCTATGGCGAGGATTTCGCTGCAGTTTATCCGCGCCTTGCCAGTAGAAATGCTGTTCCCTTAGTGCCTTTTTTGCTTGAGCAGATTGCACTTGATCCTAGTCAAATGCAAGCCGACAAAATCCACCCGAATGACAAAGGACAAGCACAAATACTGCGAAACGTGATGACAGTTTTTGAAGCCTCTTTTAAACACACACGCCAAAATAAAACAACAATAGATCGACAATAGAAACAGCAAAAGAAACAGCAAAAGAAACAACATCTCATGAAAGTACAGAATATGAAATCATCCACTCTACTAGCACGCTCATCGAAAACGATAAACCTAATCAGCTTGGTCGGTCTATTGTGCTTTTCCAGCATGGCCCAAGCCGACGGCATTAGCGACCTAAAAAATGCCTTAAATCGCTTACAGGGACAAAGCAATGTGAAAGCCCTCATGGAAGTGAAAAGCTCACGCAAACAAGGTGAAGAAAAAGAAGCGATCGAGACCACGGGTTACATCAACGCTAGCCTCGAAGATGGTACCCGTGGATTGCAAATTTCGTTTTCGAAAGACATTTTAAATAAATTGGAAATGGAAGCGCGAGCACGTGTGAAAGACAAAGACGCGAAATCGAGTACTCGACTAGCTAGCTTTGAAGTTACCCCTGAAGAATCACAAATGATGCTGTCAGCGGTCAACGCATTACAAAGACAAATCGAAGAAGGTAATTTCAGGGGCGAAAAAAATGATACCTATAATGGCAAACCTGCCCGCCTCTTGACGTTTGAATTTGGGGTAGAACGCTTGCCAGCCAGCGCTAAAAAATATATTAAAAGTTTCGAGAGTCGATTAGAAATCTGGATACAGCCTGATGGCACGCCGCTAGCCAGTAAGCTAATCGAACGTGGCAGTGGGCGCGCCTTTATCGTTGTCGGCTTTCAACAAGCCAGCGAAGAACACAATGTCTATCAGGTAATTGGGGATCGCTTACTCATCACCCGTCGTGAAAGTAAAAACCAAAGTAGTGGTGCGGGAGAACGTGCCGACACCAAGGTGGTAAAAACTTTGCAAGTACAAACTTAAACCGCATCAAATTCGCTAAGCACTACCGAAACAAATGAAGATTCGCCTGCAAAATCTGCGAGCCGATCTCACACAAATTTCCGTGCTTAGCTCAAGATTGGTGTAAGCTAAACTTAGCTAGAATATACAAGTATGCCGCATTCTATTGGGCAAGCGGTGAAGCCCATCTATGAAGCAAACCCTATTAAGCAAACTCATTAAGCAAACCCATTAAGCAGACCGATAAACTAAGCCATAAAATAAGCTACAAGCAACCTAACAAGCAACCTAACAAGCAAAACTATGCTGCCACGTATCTTAATGATAGAGGATGACCAGAGACTAGCCACCATGGTCGCCACCTATCTTCAACAAAACGCCTATCTGGTCGATCATGCTGGCAATGCTCAAGATGGTCTAGCATTATTGAACTGCCAAACTGCGCCACATCGCTACTCGGTGTTATTGCTCGATTTGATGTTACCCGACGCTTTTGGGCTCGATGTGTGTAAGCAAATTCGTGCGCAACAAGATCAGAACGCCACCATACCCATCATCATGTTGACTGCAAAAGGAGATCCTATGGATCGCGTCGTGGGTTTAGAAATAGGCGCAGACGATTATCTCGCGAAGCCGTTTGAGCCCCGCGAACTATTGGCACGGCTACGCTCCATTTTGCGTCGGCAAGAAATTTTAGCGAAGCAGCTGCCCGCAGCGCTCAGTCTTCCCTCCTCTGCATCCTCGAATACAATTCAGTTGGGCGATATTCAGATTGACCTCGACGCCCGCGTCTTAAGAGTCAGGGGCGAAGAATGTAGCATCACTGGCTATCAATTTGATC
>CALKVB010000327.1 GCA_937996605.1 uncultured Oxalobacteraceae bacterium
AGGCGAAGACACTCTTTCCCTACACGACGCTCTTCCGATCTGGGTGCGATTTTGAGTGTCAGTGGTACGTAACGTTTATGCTGATCGGCTAAGCGTTGTTGAGCATCTTTGAGTTGAGATAATAAGTCGTCGAGTTCGCTCGCACCTTGCAGTTGACGTAGATTCTTGGTGTTGGGCGAAGAGATATTCACCGTGACGTAACTCGCGTAAGGGTAGACCTTTTGTAGGCAATGCAAATAATCGTCTGCCGCTTTTTCGATAGGTGTGTCGGCGTTTTTACCGATGTTAAGTCCGAGCACACCTTGTTTGTCTTGATAAAACTGTGAAGCCTGCACGTTAGCGACAAAAGCATCCACACCACCGTTATTAAAGCCCATGCGATTGATAATGGCGTTGGCCTGCGGCAAACGGAACATGCGTGGTTTAGGATTGCCAGGCTGCGCGCGTGGTGTGACAGTGCCAATTTCGATGGAACCAAAACCCAGGGCAGCCAAACCGTCAATATAACGGCCATCTTTGTCGAGGCCTGCTGCTAAGCCGACGGGATTCGGGAAAATAATGCCCATAACGGTCCGTGGATCTGCTTGCGGCTTGCTCAAAAGGCGCGTTAAGCCCATATTGTGCGCACGCTTTAAGCTCGGTAGCGTGAAGTCATGTGCACTTTCTGCATCCATGAAAAAGAGGAAAGGGCGGGCCAGAGAATAGAGCAATTGGTCAGACATAATCGGTTTAAGTAAATGAAAAAAAGGGTTCAAAGATCTTGCCAGCGGCCATCGATTAGGCCTTGCAAGGGTTGGAAATTGGTTTTATAGGACATCTTGCGACTCTCTTCTATCCAGTAACCGAGATACAGATAAGGCATGTTGAGCTCAGCCGCCTGCACCAGTTGCCATAAGACGTTGTAAGTGCCATAAGCGCTACCAGCAACATCTGGGTCGTAAAAGGTGTACACGGAAGATAATCCATCGTCCAAGATGTCGATAATGCTCACCATGCGTAGTATGCCGTTCGGCTCGCGGAATTCTACCAAGCGCGTATCGACACGGCTTTGTAGTAGGAATTGTGTGTATTGATCTTTGTCGTCTTGGTCCATGCCGCCACCTGCATGACGCTGGCGTTGATAGCGCTGATAGAGTTCAAAATGTTCGTCTTCAAATTGCAGCGGCAAGATCTCGGTGCGTAGATCTTCATGACGTTTCCAAGCCCGACGTTGGCTGCGATTGGCAATAAACTCATTGACTTTGGTGCGCACCGGTACGCAGGCTCGGCAGGCGTCGCAATACGGGCGATATACAAAAACGCCGCTGCGACGAAATCCTTGGTTGACCAATGCAGAGTAGACTTCACCGCCAATCACATGGGCAGGAGTGGCCACTTGCGAGCGTGCCATTTGATCAGGTAAATAACTGCAAGCGTAAGGTGCAGTTGCATAGTATTGAATTTGAATAGTACGTCGCTGCGCTTTTGAGGTTTTGGCGATATCGACTTGCGCCGCCTGTGCTTGCATGGCTTCGGCTAAATCTTCGAACGCGGTTTGTTCTTGATCTGGAAATTCTTGGGTATGCTCACCCGCAGGCAACGCAGCTTCGTTGTGCTGCGGATTCTTTTCTTCTGACGCGTCTGAGTAAGATGACGGAGAAATTTGTGAACGTGATTGCATGTTGAATTAACCCACGCGATTTGTGTTTGCTGCCATCGTTGGCTTGGTGTTTGTTATATCTGATGCAGTATTGAATATTACCTGTCCGGCCTGCTGCGCTATCTGCATACGTTCGATAAATTCGATTCTGGTAATCGGGCGAGCACCGAAGCGAGCAAGATGAGCAGTTTCTTGTTGGCAGTCTATCATTTCTACACCTTGTTGGCGCAAGTGTTGTACCAAGTGCAGAAATGCCATTTTAGACGCGTCCGTCACTTTAGCGAACATCGATTCACCGTAAAACATTTTGCCGATACAAACACCGTAGGCGCCGCCTACTAACGCTCCGTCCAGCCACGCTTCTGAAGAATGGGCGTAACCACGTTGGTGTAATTGGCAATATCCCTCGATGATTTCTTCAGAAATCCAAGTTCCTGCTTGATTGCGTCTTGGCTCGGCGCATGCTCGCATGACCTGTTCAAAGGCGGTATCGAAACGAAAGGACCAGCGCTCATCTCGAATCACTTTGCGATAGCTCTTCTTGAGGCTATCGGCAAGTTTGAATTCCGCTGTCATCAGTACCATGCGCGGATCGGTTGACCACCATAAAATGGGCTGGCCTTCAGAGTACCAAGGAAAAATGCCGTGGCGATAGGCTTCAAGTAAGCGCTCTGGAGATAAATCCGCCCCTGCGGCTAGGAGTCCTGCCGCCCCTTGTTCTTCCGTCAGGGCTTGTTTGACATCGGGAAACGGAGTGTCGATC
>CALKVB010000328.1 GCA_937996605.1 uncultured Oxalobacteraceae bacterium
AGACGTGTGCTCTTCCGATCTATTTCAATACCGATACATAGCAAAATAAACGCAGACAAACGCATCAATACGGTAGAGCCAACTTCACCTAAGAAACTCTCTAAATTTCGAGCAAAACGATATGATAGATAAATCGCCAGTGTCGTTACAAATACCCCAATCGTCGCAGCTAAACCTGTAATTAACCAATCCACTGGCTTGGCTGGTAATTGCGCCCCGAGTGTGATTGAAGTGGCGATGGCACCCGGGCCCACTGTCAAGGGGAAGCTAAACGGGAAAAAGCTGTGACGGCGCAGTTCTTCTTTAGTCCAATTACTGGCTGATGCCGCCACTGAGGTGCGCAATTTATCTTGACCTTGATCATTTAATAATTTCCAGCCCGCCATGCCAACGACGATACCACCTGCCACGCGCACAATTGGTAAGGAAATGCCGAAGAAGTCGAGCACATACGAGCCGACAAACACGGCGCCCATCAACAAAAAGAAACAATTAAAAGCGATGCGCTTGGCGAGGCGGTTTGCCATCACTTGATCCATCGGCCCAGTCATCGATAAGAAGATAGGGGCAACCGCAATCGGGTTCAAAATAGGGAGAAGGGTGACAGGCACCACGACCAGTGCTTTCACAAAAACAGATAGGGCAATACTCATGTGTTCTCCCAAGATCGATGCGACATAAGAACTGACGCAAAGGTGTTAATTATTCGAACTATTCGTTCAAATCGATTTGACTGAAGCCGTCAAGGCACCAGAACAAACTGCGCCGATATTGAGCGGCATCAATGTCTTGTGATTATGCAATAGTTTTGTCATATGGCAAATCATTACGCTCAGAGTGTCGTTTAGGACAAACAAAGCGTAGTCTTGTTATCCCTCCGTATTCAATTTCAATATGATCTGTCGTGACCATGTCGCATGTCATCAAACTGACATCGAGCGGTAATAATCCAGTCGCAATCGCCCTTTATTCTGCTGCCTGTAGTCTCAATAGACCGAAGTCACCCAGCAACAGATAAGGAGATTCTTGCATGCGCGTGTTGACCATACCGGGCGATTCTGGCCCCAGTTTTTCCAAACTCAGTCTCAGCCTTGCCAGCACTAAAAAAGAGGTGAAGGAAGTGCAGAAACTGCGCTATAAAGTCTTCATCGAGGCGATGGGTTTAACTGCCTTAGCCAATTCCGAAGGTCTCGACAGAGATGAATTCGATGAGGTGTGTGACCATCTGATCGTGCGTGATACCAAGACTTTGAAAGTGGTTGGCACCTACCGCATTATGGGCCCGAACGCGGCTCGCCAATTAGGTAAATATTATTCCGAAAGCGAATTTGATTTATCGCGTCTAGAAAACATTCGCGGTGGTTTAGCCGAGGCAGGTCGTGCCTGTATTCACCCTGATTATCGCAGTGGTGCGGTGATCATGATGCTGTGGGCAGGCTTAGCCGCTTACATGCGTCGTGAACGTTGCAGCCATTTGATTGGTTGCGCCAGTATTAGTTTGGCCGATGGTGGCCACAATGCTGCTGCCATCTATCGCGGCTTTAGTGAAGAAGAGATGTCTCCACTCGAATACCGCGTGAAGCCGCATTTGCCATTCCCTATCGAGAACATGGATGAAGGCCACGAGGCGCGTATTCCACCGCTACTCAAAGGTTACTTGCGTGCTGGTGCTTGGATTTGCGGTGAACCAGCATGGGACCCTGATTTCCACAGCGCTGATTTGTTCGTGATGCTGCCGATTGCGAACCTCGATAATCGTTACGCTAAACACTACGGAACCGAGGATATCGCCCAATGAAGCCAGCAGATCAGTTCCTTAACTTCGGTAAAAGTAAGACATCGAAACAGCATAAAAAAGATGTCAGTCGTTTTCGAACCATTTGGATTTCTGATCTGCACTTAGGAACCACAGGCTGCCAAGCAAAACGCTTGCTCGAATTCTTGAAAGCGACTGAGTCTGAGACCTTATACTTGGTCGGCGATATCGTCGATGGCTGGCAACTCAAGCGCCGTTGGTATTGGGATCAAACCCACAACAATATCGTGCAAACGGTATTGAAAAAAGCGAAGAAAGGAACGAATGTGATTTTCGTTCCAGGCAACCATGATGAAGCCGCACGTCAGTTTATTGAGCTGGACTTCGGTGGCATCAAAGTACGGGATGAACTGGTACACACCACCGCGGACGGTAAGCGCTTGCTGGTGCTACACGGCGATCGTTTCGACGGTGTCATCGCCTGCGCCAAATGGTTGGCATATCTCGGCGATAGCTTGTACACCGTGATTTTAAAAATGAATCAAGTTTTTAATCACTGGCGTGCGAGGGCGGGTTTGCCATATTGGTCGCTCTCGCAATACTTAAAGCTCAAGGTCAAGAATGCGGTGAGCTACATCACCAAGTTTGAAGATGCGCTGGCAGATGAAGCGCGTAAGCGTGGCCTTGATGGCGTCATCTGCGGCCATATTCACAAACCAGAAATTCGCGATATTGGCGGCATTTTGTATTGCAATGATGGAGATTGGGTGGAGAGTCTATCAGCCTTAATTGAAGAGGCCGATGGTGAACTGAGACTCATCACATGGCATGATGTGGTTCACCAACACAAAGAGAATCTTCAATTAGAGGCAGTGTTGGCGCATTAATTTGTGGTGCATTAATTTTTTATGCGTTTGCTGACCACGTCGGCAAGTAGAAAGCCGACTAACATAGCGGCGCAAAAGCCAATTCCTTTTAGCGCCCCAGTGCCCACGAGTACTAAGGCTGGGCCAGGACAAATGCCTGCCAAGCCCCAACCGATGCCGAACAATAAGCTTCCAATGACTAGACGTTTATCGATCTGCGTGAGTTTGGGCCATTGAAGTTCGAAGCTTAGGAAGCTATGGGTGCGTCCGCGCAGCACTAGAAAGGTGAT
>CALKVB010000329.1 GCA_937996605.1 uncultured Oxalobacteraceae bacterium
TATTCGCCTGATGGTAAGAGTATTTACTTTGTCAGCGATCGTAGTGGTGGATTTCAAATCTATCGCATGAATGCGAATGGTGGTGAAGTGAAACGGCTAACATTCAAAGGCGGCGTTAATATTTCGCCAAGAATTTCGCCAGATGGCAATACTCTGGTCTATATTTCTCGCCGCGAAGGTGGTGATCAAGTGTATTCCTTGGATTTGGTAAATGGCCAAGAGTTACGTTTGTCGGATACGGCGCGCGATGAGTTTCCGAGTTTTTCGCCGAATGGCCGCTATATTTTGTACGCTACCCAATTAGGACGTAAGGGAAGTTTGGGGATTGTGTCGACAGACGGTAAGGTAAAACAGAAATTATCTTTGCAGGCAGTTGATATAAGAGAGCCCACTTGGGGTCCTTTTATGAAATAATAGCGTGTTTTTTAAAATACGATATATTTGCACCGAATTCATTTTAAGTTTGTCATTTATTAACAGGAGAAATTTATGCGTTTCACTACTGTATCCAAAACTCTCGCTATGTTGATCGCTAGCGTTGCTTTGCTTTCAGCTTGCAGCACACCAATCAAAGAAGAGCCAAAGAAAGTAGAAGTTGTTGAAGCACAACCACAACCAAAACAACCTGAGCCAGAAGTCAAAAAAGTTGTTGCTGAAAAGGTTGATACAACTAAAGGCCCACAAGGCGTTGCAACTAGCGTTTACTTTGACTTCGATAAATACGATATCAAAGATGAATACAAATCCGTAGTTGAAGGCCATGCGAAGTTCTTGGTGGCTAACCAAGGTCGCACTATCCTTGTTCAAGGTAACACGGATGAACGCGGTGGTCGTGAATACAATATCGCTTTGGGTCAAAAACGTGCAGAAGCAGTGCGTAAAGCATTGTCTTTGTTAGGCGTAAAAGAAACTCAAGTTGAAGCAGTATCTTTGGGTAAAGACAAGCCAAAAGCAACGGGCAGCGACGAAGCTTCTTGGGCTGAAAACCGTCGTTCTGACATCATCTACAAATAATTGTTGTGTGATGTAGTGTCTCTCGTTTTGTCTTTAGCTAAGACGAAGTAGACGTACCGAACGGACTTTGCGGTGTCATACTGCAAAGTCCGTTTTGCATTGAGCTTGCCTGACTATGCAAGTGCTTGGAAATTGGTGTTAGTGTGTGCTTTTTGTGTTTGATTTTTTTGAGGCTTAAAATGAATTTGTTAAAAATCCGCCAATGCTGTGCTGTAGCTGCATTCGCAGTATTGAGTCTGCCAGCGCTCGCTGCGCCAGGTTTGTTTGACGATGATGAGGCGCGCAAAGCGATTTTGGATTTGCGTGCTAAAGTCACTGCTTTGACAGCTAAGTTAGACGCAAAGCTTGAAGAGAAAGCAGATAAGACAAGTTTGCTTGAACTGAATAATCAAAACGAACAGTTGCGATCCGAAATTGCGAGCTTACGTGGGCAAATTGAAGTGTTGATGAATGAATTGGCCAATGCGCAAAAGCGTCAACAAGATTTCTATGCGGACCTGGATAAACGTTTACGTGCACTTGAACCGAAAAAAGTGAGTGTCGATGGACGTGAAGTGACGATTGAACAAAGTGAACAACGTGCGTTTGATGCGGCAATGAATCTGTACAAAGCAGGGCAATATGCGAACGCAGCCGCCGCTTTTACTAGTTTTAATGTTAACTATGCAAGCTCGATTTTCGCGAGCCAAGCGCAGTATTGGCTGGGCAATTCCTACTACGCGCAACGCGACTGTAAAAATACAATTGCCGCTCTCCAGATGTTATTGAAGAGTTTTCCTGATAGTCCAAAGACTTCGGATGCGATGCTCAATATCGCAGCTTGTCAGATAGACTTGAAAGATAAAAAGGAGGCGCGTAAGACTTTGGAGGCCGTAATTGCTAAGTTTCCAGGTACCGATGCTGCTCAGGCAGCCAAGAGCCGCTTGCCGTCGACAAAATAATCTGGCTATGGAATTGACAGTTTCATAGAATCATTCTATAATTTCGTTCTTTCGGGTCGTTAGCTCAGCTGGTAGAGCAGCGGACTTTTAATCCGTTGGTCGCAGGTTCGAATCCCGCACGGCCTACCAAATAAAAAAGACTTGGTTCATCCAAGTCTTTTTTTTCGCCCATATTCTTCATGCTCCATGCTAAACGGCTGGAACCGATGCAGCGTGATTTTTCATCCGCTTTCATGCGTGGATGCCGATGAGCTTGTAATATAATCGGTGACCAATTCAAGCCAGTCTAATGATATTCAACGTCTTCGATGAATAAGAAAAAAACAGTGTCCTCAGAGGCTAAAGAGCAAGGCCGTTTACAAATGGCCGATATCGCGCGTTTGGCTGGAGTGTCAACATCGACCGTTTCACGTGCACTAAATAAAAGCCCGTTGATCGGTGAGGAAACGCGCTCGCGTATCGAAGCATTGGCGAAATCATTGAATTACTCGATCAATGTTGGTGCGCAAAATCTGCGCTTGAAGCAGAACCGCACAGTGGCTGTGGTAGTGCCTTTTGATAGCGCGAGTCGCCAACATCTTTCTGATCCTTTTTTCCTCGGCATTATCGGCAGTATCGCTGATGCGTTAACCGATCGTGGCTACGACATGCTGCTAACACGTGTTGATGCTGAAGAGCTTGATGCGGCATCGCAGATTTATGATACCGGACGGGCAATTGGGGTAATCCTGATTGGGCAGTGGCGTCATCATGATCAACTGAATCAAATGGCGGCGCGTAAAGTGCCTATCGTGGTATGGGGTGCGCAGATTCCACAGCAGCTTTATGTTACCGTTGGTAGTGACAATGTAGCGGGTGGTCGATTCGCTTGTTCGCATCTCTTGCAGCAAGGGCGCCGTCGTATCGCGTTCTTCGGCGATGTGCAATTGCCGGAGGTTGCTCATCGTTATCAAGGTTATT
>CALKVB010000330.1 GCA_937996605.1 uncultured Oxalobacteraceae bacterium
GCCAGTGACACAAATCGCGGAGCAAATTTACTCCATACACAATTTGATGTTGTACATCTGCCTAGCGATCTTTATTGCTGTGTTTGGCGTGATGTTCTACTCCATTTTGAAGCATCGTAAGTCTGTCGGCCATAAAGCAGCGACTTTCCACGAAAGCACAACTGTTGAAATTTTGTGGACTATTGTTCCATTTTTGATCGTGATCGGTATGGCTTTGCCAGCGACGAAAACTGTTGTTGCAATGAAAGACACTTCCAACGCAGACATCACAATTAAAGTGACAGGTATGCAATGGAAATGGGGTTACGATTACCTCAAAGGCGAAGGCGAAGGTATTAATTTCTTGTCGACACTTGCGACTCCGCGTACTCAAGTTGGTGCTCCGGGCGTTGCTCCAACAGAAGCCCGTAGCGTTAATTACCTCTTGGAAGTGGACAACGAGATGGTTGTTCCGGTCAACAAGAAAATTCGTTTGATTACAACTGCGAATGACGTCATTCATGCATGGACTATCCCAGCATTCGGCGTCAAACAAGATGCGATCCCAGGTTTCGTTCGTGATACTTGGTTCAAGGCAGAGAAAATCGGTACTTACCGTGGTAACTGCGTTGAGTTGTGCGGTAAAGAACACGCTTTCATGCCTATCGTTGTTCGTGTTGTCTCTGAAGACGATTACAAGGTATGGGTAGATACCAAGAAAAAAGAAATGGCTGCGAAAGCGGATGATCCAAGCAAAGTTTGGACAGTCGACGAATTGAAACAACGTGGTGAAAAAGTGTACACAGCAAACTGTGTAGCTTGTCACCAAGCAAACGGTAAAGGTGTACCAGGCGCATTCCCAGCACTCGATGGTTCCGCAGTTGTCGGCGGCCCGAAAGCCGCGCAAGTGAATATCTTGTTGAACGGTATTCGCGCAATGCCAGCATGGAAAGCGTCTTTGTCTGATACAGAAATTGCTGCGGTAATTACTTATACCCGTAATAGCTGGTCGAATAAGTCAGCGGAAAACATCGTCCAGCCAGCCGAAGTTTTGGCTGCGCGTAAGTAATTGAACAGGAGATTGAGATGAGTAATACAGTAGCTGATCACGCACACGATCACTCTCATGGTCATGACGACCACGCGCACGACCACCCACATGGCTGGCGTCGTTATTTGTTTGCGACTAACCACAAAGATATCGGTAATTTGTACTTGTGGTTTGCATTTTCGATGTTGATGGTTGGCGGCGTGATGGCGTTGGGCATTCGTAGTGAATTGTTCCAGCCTGGCCTGCAATTAATGCAACCGGAATTCTTCAACCAATTAACCACGATGCATGGTTTGATCATGGTGTTCGGTGCGATTATGCCGGCATTCGTTGGCTTCGCTAACTGGATGATTCCTTTGCAAATTGGCGCATCGGATATGGCCTTCGCCCGTATGAATAACTTTTCATTCTGGTTGATGCCCCCTGCAGCTTTATTGTTGGCAGGTTCATTCTTTGTCCCTGGTGGCGCAACTGCCGCTGGTTGGACTTTGTATGCGCCTTTGTCGACCCAAATGGGTCCTGGTATGGATATGGCGATTTTCGCGGTTCATATCATGGGTGCTTCTTCCATCATGGGTTCGATCAACATCATCACAACCATCTTGAACATGCGCGCTCCTGGCATGACTTTGATGAAGATGCCAATGTTTTGCTGGACATGGTTGATTACAGCCTACTTGTTGATCGCTGTTATGCCAGTGTTGGCAGGTGCAATCACGATGACTTTGACCGATCGTCATTTCGGTACCTCTTTCTTTAACGCTGCTGGTGGTGGTGATCCAGTGATGTATCAACACATTTTCTGGTTCTTCGGTCACCCAGAGGTGTACATCATGATTTTGCCAGCGTTCGGTATCGTTTCTCATATCGTTCCAGCATTCGCACGTAAGCCATTGTTCGGTTATGAATCCATGGTATACGCAACATCCTCCATCGCGATTTTGTCTTTCATCGTGTGGGCTCACCATATGTTCACAACTGGTATGCCCGTAACAGCACAGTTGTTCTTCATGTACGCAACGATGTTGATCGCGATTCCAACGGGCGTGAAAGTGTTTAACTGGATTGCGACCATGTGGAAAGGTTCGATGACTTTCGAAACTCCAATGTTGTTCGCGGTTGGTTTTATTTTCGTGTTCACGATGGGTGGTTTCACTGGTTTGATCTTGGCGGTCACACCAATTGATATCCAATTGCAAGACACTTACTACGTTGTGGCTCACTTCCACTATGTGTTGGTAGCAGGTTCTTTGTTTGCCTTGTTCGCAGGTTTCTATTACTGGGGACCAAAATGGACAGGTTTCATGTACAACGAAACACGCGGTAAGATCCATTTCTGGTTGTCTTTGATTTTCTTCAATGTAACTTTCTTCCCAATGCACTTCTTGGGCTTGGCAGGTATGCCACGTCGTTATGCAGACTACCCAGCGCAATTCACTGACTTCAACATGGTCGCATCTATTGGTGCTTTCGGTTTCGGTTTGATGCAAGTGTATTTCATCTTGTTCGTGGTCATTCCATCGATCAAAGGTGGTAAGCCAGCTGAAGCGAAACCATGGGAAGGCGCGGAAGGTTTGGAATGGACAGTTCCTAGCCCAGCACCATTCCACACATTTGAAGTTCCGCCAGAAGTGAAGTAATTCTGGATCATCGTTCAAAGTAAGAATCGACCTCATCTTGTATGGGGTCGAATTTAAAGAAATAAAATGAGTAACGAAAAAAAGCCAAATAATCTGCGCACTGCCTTGATTCTGTTGTCAGTCGTTGTTGTTTTTTTCGTCGGTGTTATCGTTAAGCAAGCCTTTTTGTTAGGTAAGTAAAACGAAATGGCAGATCAAGAGTCACCTGAACAAAAGCCGGAGTCACAAGCCCTTAATTGGGTGATGTTGAAAAAATTGAGCATTATTGCAGTGTCAATGTTTGGTTTTGGATACGCTTTGATTCCGATTTATAAGCAAATTTGCGAGTTGACCGGGATAAATATCCTGACACCCAAAGATATCGATTTGAAGGAAATAAAGAACTCTCAAGTCGATATGTCACGCGAAGTGACGATTGAATTTGATGCGAACACACAAGGTCCATGGCGTTTCCGACCTACAGTATCAAGTTTAAAAGTGCATCCGGGCGAAATGGCGCAAGTGGTTTATGAGGTGGTGAATAAGCAATCCTATAAAATGGATGCGCAAGCGATACCCAGCTACGCTCCGCAACAAGCGACAGCGTATTTTAAGAAGATGGAGTGTTTCTGTTTCAAGCAACAAACTCTGGAAGCAAATGAAGCGCGACAAATGCCCGTCACGTTTTATATTGATCCAGCGTTACCGAAAGATGTAAAGACGATCACATTGTCATACACGTTTTTTGAAGTTGGTTTGAAGCAGCAAGGCTCTAAAGCAGCTTTATAGCAGTAGTCTGAAAGTAAGTATGAGTGACCTAAGAGACGCGAGTAAAAGAAAAGGCTCTTTGTTGGCGACAATGAAGGCGGTGATGTGGTCGTTTTTAGGCATTCGTAAGAAAAGTGATTACGAAAAAGATGTGGCACAGTTAAATCCACTGCATGTCGTGATTGCAGGTGTGATTGGTGCGGCGATCTTTATTACGGTATTGGTGTTTGTCGTAAAAAGTGTCGTTGCGAAGTAAACGAATTATTTAGATTAAACTCAGTTTAAAAATTGTATCGGGAGATGGAAATGAGTTCTCACAACGCTACGGCGCCACATTATTTTGTGCCAGGCCCTTCACAGTGGCCAGTCTTAGGCGGTGCGACATTGTTGACTACAATGATTGGTGCATCTGCATGGGTAAATGGTTTGACTTGGGGTGCTTACCTCAATTTCGCTGGTATTTTCCTGACTCTAGTTGTGTTGTATAAATGGTTTGGTGATGCGATTGCCGAATCTGAATCTGGTAAATACAGTGCGCGTATTGACGTGTCTTTCCGCTGGAGCATGAGTTGGTTTATTTTCTCCGAAGTGATGTTCTTTGGTGCTTTCTTCGGTGCCTTGTTCTATGCACGTAGCATCTCTATGCCTTGGTTGGCAGATTTGGATCACAAAGTATTGTGGCCTGATTTTGCTGGTATCTGGGGCGGTGTTGGTCCTGCAGGCGTGGTGGAATCGTTCAAAACCATGGGTCCATTCCCGATTCCAACAATCAATACAGCCTTGTTGTTGACTTCTGGCGTGACATTGACGATCGCTCACCACGCTATTCGTGAAGGTCAACGATCCAAAACAGCATTTTGGTTGTTCGCAACGGTGTTGTTGGGTGCCATCTTTATGGGTTTCCAAGCATATGAATATATGCATGCGTACAGTGAACTGAACTTGAAGCTGACATCCGGCATTTACGGTTCTACATTCTTCATGTTGACAGGATTCCATGGCTTCCACGTAACGATGGGCGCGATCATGTTGTCGGTAGTGTTGTACCGCGTTATGAAGGGCCACTTTACACCTGAACATCATTTCGCGTTTGAAGGTGCTGCTTGGTACTGGCACTTTGTGGACGTTGTTTGGTTGGGTCTGTATGTCGTGGTGTACTGGATGTAACTGTCGCCAATAAGATAAAAATAAAAGCCGCACAATGTGCGGCTTTTATTATTTTGAAGGTGTTGTAGTGGGATTCTATATTTGGTTTATCGGATACCCGTAGGTTGTACCAAACCGAAGTGATTAGCGGCGAGTATTAATAAAAATAGACAGACTGAAAAGCCAACGCGAAATGCGAGTGCTTTAACCGTTCTGTTACTGCGCCCCTTGTCCTTCATCATATAGATCAAAGCCGAACCCAAGCTAAAGAAGATAAGTAAGAAGGCGATGCCGACTAGAATTTTCATGCTGTGAACCTAGAAGAGAAAAGCCCTATTGTAATGCCTAAGTTTAAGATTCCTCGCGCTTTACCCTTAATTGCGACGATTTCCGTTTGCGTCCTTGGCATGTTGCTGGGCAATTGGCAGACACGTCGCGCACAAGAGAAAGAAGACATCGCGCAACAAATCGAAGCGCAAAGCAAAATCCCAGTGCAAGCCGCGACATCCGCAAATATGGCGAATATCAAACCCTTCCAGCGCTTGAAATTAAGAGGGACGTTTTTGCAGCAATGGCCGCTTTATCTCGATAATCGACCTATGAATGGTAAAGCTGGGATGTATGCCCTGATGCCATTTCAAATTAGTGAAGGGGGCGCGACCGTTTTGGTGGAGCGTGGTTGGTTTCAGCGCGATTTAAAGGAAAGAACTAAAATACCGAGCCTGCCAGTTCCTGAAGGTGAAATCGAGATCGAGGGTGTAGTGCGCACGCATATCGACCGTTCTATGCAATTGGGTGCGAATGATATCGTGGTGCCAGGGGCGATTGTGCAGAACCTGTCGGTTGTTGCTGTTGCCGATGTGCTCAAAGTAAAAATGCCAGAGTGGGTGCTAGAACAAACATCCGATCAAGGTGCGGGTTTGCAACGAGATTGGCCAACCCCTTCAAATGGAGCTGATAAACACCGTGCCTATGCTTTTCAGTGGTATGGACTTGCTGCTATGGCAGCCTTATTTTTTGTCGTTACAGGAATTCGTCGTGGAAAAAAACAGTAATCAAGCTTCACGTGGTCGTTGGAAATTGTTCCTGGTGTTGGCCGTGTGCGCCTCGCCGATGATCGCCTCGTATTTTACTTATTACGTGATTAAACCAGAGTCTAAGACAAATTATGGAGCGATCCTAGATCCGCGCCAGTTCCCGGTGCCACAGATGAATGCACTCAATGCGGACGGGAAAAATCAAGAACTCAGTAGTCTTAAAGGTAAGTGGCTCATGCTGCAAATTGATCGCGCTGCCTGCGATACCCATTGCCAAAAGAAATTGTATGACATGCGTCAGTTGCGTACCGCGCAAGGTAAGGAAATGGAACGAATTCAACGCGTTTGGTTAATTACAGACGATGCGTCAATTGATGAAAAATTGAAGCAAGGTATCTCGGGGACGGAAATGTTGAGAGTCTCACCAAGCATCTTAGAAAAATGGTTGCCGACGGAGCAAGGCGCGAGCATCTACGATCACATTTACATGATCGATCCCTTGGGGAATTTGATGATGCGTTTCCCGAAAGATGCTGACCCGAATAAGATTAAGAAGGATCTCTCTAAATTATTGAAGGCTTCGGCGATCGGTTAAGCCATGATTGAAACCATCACTCTCGGTTTAGCATTGTTGGCGGTCGGATTCGTCCTCGGTTCGTTAGCATTGTTTGTCGTTTGGCGCTCGCAAGATTCAAACAAATACAAGAAACTCATCGCCATTACTGTTTTTCTTACCTTTGATTTGATCGTATTTGGAGGTTTCACCCGTTTAACGGATTCGGGCTTGGGCTGCCCCGATTGGCCTGGCTGTTACAGTGAAATGAATCCTTTGTTAGCGCATGACGAAATCAAAGCGGCGGAAGCAATTTTGCCGAATGGCCCGGTTACGGTAGCGAAAGCATGGATAGAAATGATCCATCGCTACTTGGCGATGGCTGTTGGCATGTTGATTGTGTCGCAAATGATATTGGCTTGGTGGCAGCGCAAACAACGTCAACATTCTCCTTGGTTGCCCACCGTTTTATTTTTCTTTGTTTGCTTGCAAGGGGCATTTGGCGCTTGGACAGTTACCTTGAAATTGCAGCCTGTGATTGTAACGACGCATTTACTCCTAGGGCTCGGCTTGTTGGCGCTCTTGGTCTGGTCGCTTGAACGTGAGCAACAACCAGTGGTGGCAGTAGCACCTTATTCGCCTAAATTACGTTGGATGGCTGTAATCGCATTCATTCTGCTGTGGGTACAGATTGCTCTTGGCGGATGGGTGAGTACCAATTATGCGGCTTTGGCATGCAGCGGATACCCAAGTTGTAACGGTAATTTGGTGCCCGATCTTGATTGGGAACATGCTTACCATCTGTGGCGCAAACTCGGAAAAACAGCCGAAGGCGAATACCTCCCTTACAGTGCCTTGGTGACCATCCAATGGGTGCACCGTAGTTTTGCTTGGATTGCGATTTCCGCAGTCGCGACGCTAGCTTTTATGGCAAGGCGAGAGTCGAATCTACGCCGTTTGGCGAACCAGCTGTTGATCGTATTAGGCATGCAATTTGTTACAGGAGTAGCTACGGTCTATTTTGACTGGCCTTTGGGTTTAGCTGTCTTGCACAATGCAGGCGCGGCAATGCTCGTCTTGATGCTGAGCATGTTAAACTATCGAGTTCGCTACGGCGCCCCCACCAGTTAGTTTGTTTGCTCATGACCACTTCCAGTATGAAAACTAGCCGTTTGGCTCAGTACATCGCTTTGACTAAACCGCGTGTGACCCAACTTGCGGTATTTTGTGCCGTCATTGGTATGTTTCTGGCCACGCCAAGTTTGCCGGATTGGCGAGTGGTTTTGGCCGCCACCGTCGGCATATGGTTATTGGCAGGTGCCGCATTCGCGGTCAATTGTTTGGTCGAACGTGAGATCGACTCGCGTATGGCACGTACTGCGCGCCGTCCTAGTGCGCAAGGTGAGATAAGCGAAAAGCAAATTCTCATTTTCTCGACCGCGATTGGTGGATTGGGGATGTGGATTTTGTATGCCTTCGTCAATCCTTTAACGATGTGGCTCACTTTCGTCACTTTTGTTGGCTATGCCGTCATTTATACCATCATCTTGAAACCCGCGACGCCGCAAAATATTGTCATCGGCGGTTTGTCTGGTGCGATGCCACCAGCTTTAGGTTGGGCGGCGATTGCCGACGACGTACCTAAACAAGCTTGGTTGCTAGTGTTGATCATTTTCGTGTGGACGCCGCCGCATTTCTGGGCTCTAGCCATGTATCGTCGCGATGACTATGCGAAATCTGGTTTGCCGATGTTGCCTATCACGCACGGCCCTGAATTCACGCGTTTTCATATCTGGCTATATACGATAGCCTTATTCGCGACGACGATGCTTCCTTATGCGATACATATGAGTGGCCTCATTTATTTGGTGAGTGCGATCATCTTAGGCTTAGCTTTCTTGTGGTATGCATGGCGCATCTATCGCCATTATGACGATGTGTTAGCGCGCAAGACCTTTACTTTTTCCATCGTGTATTTATCTTTACTGTTCCTTGCTTTATTAGTCGATCATTACCTACGGTTTTGAATATGAATTCTCTTTTTCAGCGCAGTAAAAGTGCAGTCCTTTTGGGTTTGCTGTTTGCCCTTTCTTTGAGTATGACTGCCTGTGATAGAGGTGGCGACAAGAAGCAGACAGAAGCGTTTCTAAATACGGATCTAACAGGGTTGGATTACGTTAAAGACTTCTCCCTGACAGATCACAATGGGCAAGTGCGAACGCTGAAAGATTTCAAGGGTAAGGCTGTTATCGTATTCTTTGGCTACACCCAATGCCCAGATTTTTGTCCAACGACCATGGCTGAAATGTCGAATGTGATGAAGCAGTTGGGACCGCTCTCCGATAAAGTACAAGTGCTATTCGTGACAGTTGATCCTGAGCGCGACACCCAAGAATTACTGGCTAGCTATGTGCCGAATTTTGATAAGCGCTTCCTTGGTTTGCGCGGTGATGAAGCTGCGACTCAAAAAGTGGTGAAGGATTTTAAAGCCTTCTTCCAAAAGAGCCCTGGAAAAACAGCCGACAGCTATACCGTAGATCATACAGCCGCCAGCTATGTATTTGATCCTGAGGGGCATTTGCGTTTATATGTGGCGTATGGTCAAAAGCCTGAGGCGATTACCCATGATGTGAAGTTGTTGCTGCAATAAAGTGATTGCAGGGGAGGTGCTCCTACTCACGCAATTGCAAGGTCAAAACAAAAACGGCACTGAAATTCAGTGCCGTTTTTTTATGGAGCATTCCAAGTATCTAGTTTGTGCCTATCAATTTGGCATGCTGTTGCATTGAATCAGTTAAAGCTAATCAAGGCAGTTTTCATTTTCTTCAATGCAGCGCTCTCGATTTGACGAATACGTTCGGCAGACACGCCATACTCATCAGCCAAATCGTGCAAAGTCGCGCCGGAGCCATCATCATTTTTCAACCAACGTGATTCAATGATGTGACGAGAGCGTGGATCGAGTTTCGCTAAGGCTGTTTCCAAGCCTTCACTTTGCAAACGATCATATTGCTGCGCTTCGATGATATTGGTTGGTTCTTCTGCGTCGGTTTTGAGGTAAGCGATAGGAGCAAATTTCTCATCTTCGTCATCGCTAGAACCATCGAGAGCCACATCGCGGCCAGACAAACGCATTTCCATTTCGATGACATCTTCGCGTTTGACGTCGAGCTTGCTCGCCAAACTATCGATTTGCGCTGGCGTCATGGAATCTAAGCTTTCTTTATTGCTACGCAGATTAAAGAACAATTTACGTTGTGCTTTTGTCGTTGCGACTTTCACCAAACGCCAATTTTTCAAAATGTATTCGTGCATCTCTGCTTTGATCCAATGCATGGCATAGGACACTAAGCGAACGCCTTGGTCTGGATCGAAACGTTTGACCGCTTTCATCAAACCGATATTGCCTTCTTGGATCAAATCGGCGTGTGGTAAGCCGTAACCGAGATAGCCACGTGCAATCGAAACAACCAAGCGCAGATGAGACATAACCAACTGCTGCGCAGCGGCTAAGTCGTTATTGTTCTTAAGGCGTGTCGCCAGATCAGTTTCCTCTTCATGCGACAGCATAGGCAAACGATTGACCGCCGAAATATAGGCATCGATATTGCCTAGTGTGCCGGTAAACCCCAGAGCTAAAGCGGTGCTATCCGATGGACGCAAAAAGCCTTGTGCTGATGTTTGTGTCATGTTTCCTCCTGATATCAATCAGATTATTACTCTAATGCTAAGGCTCATATTGAATCCATGCTCGAATCCAAGCCTTCGAATTCTTATATTAGCACTCAATTGAGATGAGTGCTAATAATCTGTTCGTTTTTCGGTTTTTCAAGTAGCTCAGCTCGAAAAATTTGTAAAAAATTTAATGAACTGAGGCGCAGATGCTATTGAAACCGACGTAGAGTTGAAGAACAACGGTAAAAACGAGCCCTTTTTGCTCATGGCAAGTTTTGCGTCTTTGAATGCGAAGAAATTATTGAGGTAATTTCGCCAACTGACGTCGTACCGATAAATACGCGCCAGCCCAACCAAGTAATTTACTGACGATGAGCAGGGCTAAGCTTGGTAATAGCCCCAAAGGACTAAGATGGAACTCTGATGCATATAATTTCGCGAAATCGGCAATTGCTTGATTGAGTGGTTGTAAGGATAGTGCCACTAACCCAAGTGCCACTAAACCCGACAATATTCCCATCATGGCACCCGTGTAGTAATAGGGCTTATGAATGAAACTGTTGGTCGCGCCAAGTAAGCGGCTCACGCTAATTTCCGCTTGATGCGATAAAACTTGTAGGCGCGTTGCATTAAATACGACGACAATCACCACTACACCGAGAGTGCCGGCCAAAAATAGCAGAGCCAGTTCTAAGATGTGCATCAAGGCAGCTAGTCGTTTGACCCAAGCAGAATCGACTTGCACCACATCGACACCATCTAAGCCGCGTAGTTGAGCACTGAGTTGTTCTACTTTATCGGCATCGTCGGCTGAAAGGGCCAGCACGTAAGCGTCAGGCAATGGATTTCCACCTAGCGTGGCAAGCACTTCAGCCAAGCTGGAAGTGCTTTCCATGCTTGCTAAAGCCTTGTCCTTGGTGACGAAATTGACTTTAGCGTTGACCCTAGCATCCTTGAGCAATTTCTTAATCGGTGTAGAAAGATTTACGGCATCCGCACTGGCCACCGACGTTCTCAGAAAAACACTGATTTCAGGTTCTATCGATAATTGTGAGGCAATCGGTCTCAGATTTTGAATTACCGTTAAGCCAGCAATTGGCAGTGCCAGAGCGATCGCGACCACCAAGACATTGAACAGAAAGTTACCAGGTGCAGCGCGTAAATGTTTTAGCGCACCATTAATGGCATACATATGTTGTCGGAACCAATTTGTCATAGTTTCAGATATCTCGAAAATTAGGCAGCGGCAGCGGAAGTCCACGCATCGGTCACTTCACCTTTGTTCAGGTAAATCACTCGATTGGCTTGATTTAAAAATTGTTCATCGTGGCTAGAAATGATGCAGGTGACTCCCGAGCGTTGGAACGCACGTAGAGCGTCGATCACTATCATAGCGTTTTCTCGGTCTAGATAAGCGGTTGGCTCATCGGCCAAAATAGTCTGAGGGCGATTCACAATCGCGCGTGCGATCATCACTCGTTGTTGTTCACCGCCCGATAGTGCCAAAGGCGAAGCGTGTGCTTTGTCGAGCATATTGAGTCGTTCTAAAGCAGCGCTCGCTCGGGTTTTCGCCTCATCCGTTGATTCGCCAACGACAATCATCGGTAACATCACATTACTTAATACATCGCGATCGAGAAGTAGTCCTTGCCCTTGCAAAATCAAACCTAGTTTGCGACGCAAGTAGGGCAAACTTCCACTTTTGAGTTTACTAATATCTTGGCCGTTCATCATGACTGCGCCGCTACTTGGTTTCTCCATGCCTGCGATCATTTTCAATAGCGTTGATTTGCCCGCACCCGAAGGGCCGGCTAAGAAGACTAATTCACCATCACCTATGGTGAAGGAGACATCACGCAAGGCGTACACTTCACCAGCGTAGACTTTCGAAACATGCTGAAATTCAATCATCGTTTTGTGGGCTCAGTAAGTATTCGTATTAGTGTTGTTCATTGTTGCTGTCGAAATAAATGCAGTCTGAATTCGCGTTTGATCTCTTTAAATTTTTCAATCGCTTCAATCAAATAAGGCATCGACAAATTCTTGCGCATTGAAGGCTTGTAGGTCTTCGATCTGTTCACCAACGCCGATGAAATACACAGGAATAGGGCGGGTCTTAGCGATCGCTGCGAGTACGCCACCTTTAGCGGTACCATCGAGTTTGGTAATGATGAGTCCACTCAATTGCAATGCGTCATCAAAGGCTTTAACTTGCGCCAAGGCGTTTTGGCCGGTGTTGCCATCAATGACAAGTAAGATCTCGTGTGGAGCATCGTCCATACTCTTACCTATCACACGCTTAATTTTTTTCAGTTCTTCCATTAAGTGTAATTGCGTAGGTAAGCGGCCCGCGGTGTCGACCATCACAACGTTGGTGCCGCGTGCTTTGGCAGACGCAACCGCGTCAAAGGCGACAGCTGCAGGGTCTCCAGATTCTTGGGCGATCACCGTAATGTTATTGCGTTCACCCCAGACCATTAATTGCTCACGCGCTGCGGCTCGGAAAGTGTCGCCAGCGGCGAGCACCACGGACTGCTGATGTACTTGCATGTGCTTGGCGAGCTTGCCAATCGTGGTGGTCTTGCCCGCACCGTTGACGCCAGAAATCATCACTACGAGTGGTTGATGGCGGCCGAGCTCGAGTGACTTCTGCAAAGGCAATAGTAGTTCAAGTAAGAGCGCTTTTAGCGCCGTTTTGACCTGCTCAGCTTCGGTCAATTTTTCTTCTTTAACCTTACGTTTGAGCTGTTCGAGCAAATGCATGGTCGCTTCGACGCCTGCGTCGGACATCAGCAAAGCGCTTTCAAGTTCATCATATAAATCATCGTCGATGCGTGCGCCAATGAATAGCGTAGTCAGGTTCGATGAAGTCTTGGCGAGGCCTTTTTTAAGACGGGCAAACCATGAGACTTTTTCCTTGCTGATTTCGACAGCGGGTGGGATGTTAGCAGTTGCGGTTACTGCTGGTGAAATTTCTTGCGCAGGGTTCGCCGAGGGGACACTTACTGCAGCTACAACAGGCTCAGCGGGTTTCTTTTTGAAAAAACTAAACATCGACAATTAACGATACAAAAATGGGTAAAAGGTTGGCGGTTGTGTTGCGTGCAAATTGGAATCATCGCTGCTTACAAAAAACCGCTAGAATGCTGCCATTCTAACAGAGCAGGGCAGTGAATTTTCGTCCTCAGCCAAACATCTGCCTAAGGCATTCATGAAACCGCACAAGAAAAAGTCACATTCTCAAGCAAGCCATCAGGTTCGTATCATTGGGGGCCAGTGGAAACGAACGCCCTTAAGCGTGATCAGCGCCGAAGGCCTGCGTCCAACGCCTGACCGAGTGCGGGAGACGGTGTTCAATTGGATCAATCATTTGTTTGATAGCGAGTGGCACGGTCGATCTTGTCTTGACCTCTTTTCTGGAAGTGGTGCCTTGGGTTTTGAAGCAGCTAGTCGAGGGGCATCTGAAGTCTTGTTGGTGGAGGCATTCACGCCTGCTTTTCGACAATTGGAAGAAGTTAAACTAAAGTTAGGCGCGAATAGCGTGCAAATTCAACGTGGCGATGCTTTGCTAGTTAGCGCAAACTTGGTGAAAAACAAAAAGAAATTTGACCTCATTTTCTTGGACCCACCATTTAACCAAGGTTTTTTAGAAAAAGTATTGCCAATTTGCATCGATTTATTAAGTGATAATGGAATAGTCTACGTCGAAGCTGAGCAAGCGCTCCCATTCGTCGAGGCGGGGCAAGTGACCGAGTCGACAGCTGCTTGGTGCAAGGGCTGGGAGTTGCTTAGAAAAGACAAAGCAGGTAATGTCCACTTTCAAATATTGCAACGCAACAAAGAAGTCGGAAATCTCGGCGAAAATCTGGGATAATCGCTGGTTCTAATAAGATAGAGTCATCTATTCACTGAGATTCGGATGATTCTCAAACGGGGAGTAAACATGGTCACAGCAGTATATCCAGGTACGTTTGATCCATTGACGCGCGGCCATGAAGATTTGGTACGACGTGCTTCTGGCTTGTTTGATACGCTGATTGTTGGTGTTGCTGATAGTAAAAACAAAAAACCATTCTTTTCTTTGGAAGAGCGTCTGAGTATTGCGAACGAAGTATTGGGACATTATCCGAATGTTCGTGTCGAAAGTTTCTCAGGCTTACTCAAGGATTTTGTGCGTAAGAACGATGCGCGTGTGATTGTGCGCGGCCTGCGCGCGGTGTCTGATTTTGAATATGAATTTCAAATGGCAGGCATGAATCGCTATTTGCTGCCCGACGTTGAAACCATGTTTTTGACTCCGTCTGATCAATATCAATTTATCTCTGGCACCATCGTGCGTGAAATTGCGCAGTTTGGTGGCGATGTGTCTAAATTCGTTTTCCCTTCAGTCGACGCTTGGTTGAAGAAGAAAATCGCAGAACAAAATTAGTAGTGAAAAGTAGACTATGGCTTTATTAATTACCGACGATTGCATCAATTGTGATGTGTGTGAACCTGAGTGTCCAAATGAAGCGATCTTCATGGGGCCTGAGATTTACGAAATTAATCCCAATAAATGCAAGAT
>CALKVB010000331.1 GCA_937996605.1 uncultured Oxalobacteraceae bacterium
TTTTTTTTTTTTAATGATACGGCGACCACCGAGATCTACACAGGCGAAGACCTCTTTCCCTACACGACGCTCTTCCGATCTATGTGGGGCATATGACTGCGCAATTATTTCAAGCGCAAATCATTTTTTGAACACGGTCTTTGTTGATGCACCCATAGATGGGCCCCAGTCTGCCAGCATGAGTGACATAAACTGGGTCAGTAAATATGCGAGAAACCTGACTAGCAGAGGAATTCAAAATTAAGTGAACAAAACCAGCAGGAATTCACAATTAGCTGATTTTTTTGTTCAAACTAGAATCAAACTGGCTAATGTAAGTACTTGATTCTACTAAAATCGAAATTCAGAATTAAAGGAACATCAACACCCCCTTTTACTTCAGCCCCGCCACTTTCGCTTCAAACTGCAAAAATTTCTGATCAAGCAAACGCAGGTGCTTTTGTTTGTCAGCATCGGACATGAAAGAGTAGCGGATGCTGTTGTAGACGATGCTTTTGAGTTGGTCGTAATTGGGCTGGTAACGTGAAGCAAACAGAATGTATTCGTTGCTCAAGTTATTGCGTGAGACGCCCATATCGTCGCTGCTGATCACCACGGGGATGCCATGACGCAGGTACAAAGTTACAGGGTGATTTGCTTCCTTCACACCTAAGATGAAGGAGTTACTGGTGAGATTGATCTCGATCGCCGCCTTGCGTTGTTTGAGTGCCGCTAGTAATTGCACTGCGTCTTTTTCATAGGCGATATCAACGCCGTGACCGATGCGTTCAGCTCCAGCGATTTCCAGCGCGTCGCGAATATGCGATTGCAGATATTCTGGCGCAACCAAACCTAAATTCAATTCTCCCGCATGCATTGCCAAACGCGCTTTAGGAAACAGCGTTTTCAGGTAGCCGAACATGTGCATATGCAATTGATAGTCACGCAATGCAATCAAACCGTGTTCAGGACCCACGATATTGATGCCGACGATTTTTGGATTGCGCTCGCTGGCAGCGAAGGCAGCATACAGACCCGCAAAGGTTTTACCGGGTGTGGAGTTACGCGAGACATAGGTTTGCACGCGCAAATCAAAATCGGCGCTATCGATATCCTTGGTGTCTTGATTGACTTCCTCGACATAGGCAGCGATCGCGTCTTGTGCTGCTTTATCTTTCGCGAGGAAGCTAGAATACGCTGCGAAGATAGCGTGCAACTCGCTGACATCAAGCGCTTTCGCCGATGGTGTCGCTAGACTATTTTTTGCGGTAATGGCATCAAGGCGTGCTGAGAACTCTGCGTTTTCAGTGATCGGCGCGCTCTTCAGCATGGTCTCAAGATATTGCTGATTTTCGGCTTGTGCACGCTCTTTGAGACTACGCAGACCAGCATTGGTGTTGAACTTGGAGACCGCTCCAAAATATCCGAAGGTGTTGAAAAACTGTTGATCCGGTGGCAGTTGCTGATGTGTGTGCGTATCGAAATCGAGATCGGACCACGTCATTAACAATTCGCGATAAAACAAATTGTCTTTGCGAATCGTCTCTGGCTTCCAACAATTTTTGGCAAGCTCAGGATCATTGATCGCTTTCACTTCGATTCTGAATTTTTCTTGCTTCGCCGTTGCATTATTCTCGCGATAGACGCAATAGCCCTGCGTCGCAACCCAATCCAAATACACTTCTGCGTAAAGAGCCCCCGTGTAATGATGATGGATGTCGCCACCTTTCGGTAGCATCGTCATCAACATGGTCAATTCCGCACCGCGTTTAGAATGAGGCGCAATCAGGGACTGATAGTAAGCGCGTGTGGCTTGTAGATTTTTTTTAGCTTGTGCAGCTGAGATGCTGACGCTGTTTGAGCTACTGGAGCTACTAAAGTTACCTGCGGCTGCGGAACTCGACATGAGTTCAACCGACATCATCGGGGCTGCGAAACTCGTCGTCGACAATGAGGCCGAGAGAGAGATCAGAGTGAATGAGAATAAGGGGGATAAAACAAAGCTTATTTTTTTCATGATCTTCTCTCTCGCGCTTTTTACTAACTCGTTGCTAACTCAGTGTTAGCTTAATTGACGTTATGGATTCTTAGAGTGCAGTTCGTTCAAACGTTCAGTCAAATAAGAACCGGCCGTATGCCGTTCAGACAGCACCACGTCTGGACGTGGGTGCAAGAAGAGTGGCAATGATACTCGTGACTTCTTGGCCTCTTCGCCCGTCGGATTCAAGACACGGTGCACGGTCGAAGGATAATAGCCAGCGGAAGCTTCTTGCAGCATGTCGCCGATATTCACAATCAGCATACCGAAGTCACAGGGTACGTCATGCCATTCACCATCTTTACCGATGACTTGCAAACCCGCCGCCGTCGCTGCTGGTAAGATCGTCAATAAGTTGATGTCGCCATGCGCTGCAGCGCGAACCGCACCAGGCTCTTCATCGCCACGCAATGGCGGATAATGAAGGACGCGCAACAAAGTTTGTTCGCTGCCTTCGATCATTTTTGGCAAAGGCATCGAATATTTAGCGCGTACATCGTCAGGAGAATATTGCTCTACCCAGCTTAACAAGGTCGCTGCCAAATCCGAGGCTTGCTTGTAATACTGGCTCGCGGTGTCTGACACCTCTGCCGGAAAACGACCCCATGGGTAAATGTGGTAGAACTCTTTCAAATCACGCTTCGTAAAGCCTTTTGCGGTTTCCGAGACCGTGGGAGAAAAATAGCCGTCATACTTTTGCGGATCGTAAGCATAATTCTTCTTCGCATCGCTTTGGAAGAAGCCATACCATTCCGCATAAATAGCGTTCAACATCTCGGAAGACAAAGGATGATTGGTCAACACGCCAAAGCCCGTATTGTGCAAGCTTTCAGCGAAATCTTTCGCCGCCGTTGGGCTGGTGAAATCAACTGGTGTAATTAACATAGAAACCTCAGGTTCGAAATTGCAAGACGACGATTACAGCACGAGCGGTGCTTGCAACCAATCGCTTTCTAATGTTTGTTTGATCAAGCTCAGACATTGTTCTGCATCGACTTTCATGCACACTGTCGTTTGCGGGCGATGCTTTTCCCATCCTGCTTGGGCGTATTGCAAACCACCGTGACGGTCCATCATCGTTTGGCCATTACCCAAACCTTCTAACTGCACGCGAACACGGCCATCTTGGGTTTGGAATAATTGCGGTGCGACCAAATACACAAAGGTCAGGATGTCGTGACCAAAACAGGCGTGTCCCAAGTCGGGACGTTCACGCAAATAAAAATCACAATAGAACTGTGCGGCGTGGTTGAGCGTATCCATCGCAAGATGGTGCTGGTGATGCTCTGCCAATTGGGTGAAATACGTTGCTGGCATCACCACACGATGCGTCACATCGAGGCCGACCATCACTAAATTCCAACCTGCCGTAAATACCAAATCCGCCGCGTGCGGATCGTTCCATACATTCGCCTCGGCAACTGGAGAGACATTGCCAGGTTCTATCACCGTGCCAGCCATCATGATCACTTGTTTGATCAACTTCGGCAGCTCAGGTTCTAACTTCAACGCCAAGCCCAAATTCACAAACGGGCCCACTGCCACCAAACTAATTTCGCCGGGATAAGCACGCGCCATAGCAACGATAAACTCTGCCGCAGATTGACTCTCGGCTTGTCCCTGAACCGCGACGCGTGACGGCAAGTTTCCTAATCCATCGTCACCATGAATAAAACCAGGAGGAGTACCAGGCGCCTTCATCAAAGGTACCGCACCACCACCAGCAACGGGAATCTCACGTCCGCAAATACGGCTCAAATACAAGCCATTGGCGGTCGCTTGTTGCACTGTTACGTTACCAAACGTCGTGGTAATCCCGATCACTTCAATCTCGGGATGAGCCAAGGCAAAATACAAAGCCATTGCGTCATCAACGCCCGGGTCTGTATCGAATATCACTTTATGAACCATGCTGGCCCACCTTTCATTAAAAGTACTACTTTGCTCTCTTTGTGCAGCTCGCTTAGCGCGATTTCACAAATGGCGTACCAAGCGCTTTCGGCGACACGGACTTCGCCATCACGCCAGCCAAGACGATCACTGTCACCACATATGGCAACATCTGGATCAAAGAGCCAGGGATTTGTCCGACCACTGGGAAGGCAATCCCTTCCATTTGGATCTGCAATGCGGCGAACAGGGCAAACATCAAACAACCGGCCGCCGTTTGCAATGGACGCCAGTTACCAAATACGACCGCGGTCAAGGCTAAGAAACCATTACCTGCCGACATATCACGCAAGAAGAAGCCGCTTTGTACGATGGCCAAATACGAGCCCGCGAGTGAACACAGAACACCGCCCCATAACAAGGACATGTAGCGCGTTGCGGCAACGTTAATCCCGGCAGAATCAGCAGCGTGAGGGTTTTCACCGACGGCACGCAAACGCAAACCAAAGCGGCTATGTGAAATCACCCAGTGCATGATGGGAATCAGCAAAAATGCCAAGTACACCAAAATCGTATGACCACCCAAGAACTTACCGAAGAGCCAATTCAAAGGCTCGATCGAAGACCACCATTGCGCCATCGGAAAATCCAACACCGCAAAGCGCGCAGAGCCGAGATCTGGGCTACGGCCACCGAGTTGGAAGAAATACTGAGCTAAAACGAAGGTCAAACCTGAAGCGGCGATATTGATGGCAATACCGAACACCAATTGATTACCTCGCTGATTGATCGCAACATAGGCTTGCAATAAGGCGATCAAGCACGACACCGCAATCCCTGCCGCTACACCCCAATACGGGTTCTGGGTCAGGAAAGCGACCGATGCCGCAGCGAAGGCAGAAGACAGCATTTTGCCTTCCAAGGCCAAATCAATGACGCCGCTACGCTCCGCGAATACGCCAGCAAAAGCGGCAAACAAAAGCACCGGTGCATTACGTATCATCGATACCAAAATGGTCGAAAATTGGAAATCTTCAAGCATGACGTGCTCCTTTTGCATTCAAGGATTTCAAGAGACGTGCAAGCAAAGGTGCGTACATATTTTCCATCGCACCGCAGAACAAAATAATCATGCCCTGAATAAAGACAAAGGTCTCTGGTGGAATATTGGGTTTCTCAAACGAGAGGTCAAAACCGCCCTGCATCAGGACGCCAAACAAGGCTGCGGCAAGGAACAGGCCCACCGGTTGTTGTCGTCCCATTAGAGCCACCGCAATCCCGACAAAGCCGGCACCGGCCGTGAAATTGAGACTCAAGTAATGGGTCGAACCAGCGACACTATTGACTGAAGCAAGACCGGCCAAAGCCCCCGAAATCAACATCGTGACCATGATGACTTTAGCGATAGAAATACCAGCATAATGCGCTGCATGTGGATTCTTACCAGCGGCACGCAAGGCATAACCCCAACGTGTGCGCCAAACGACAAAACCGTAGACGCCAAGACACACGAGACAGAGCAAGAAGCTAATATTCAAGGGATTGTCGCCAAGTGCCGGAATCAAGGTATTCAAGCGCGGCAACCAAGCCGTCTCGGCAAACATGCGACTCGCAGGATTTTGTTCGCCAACCGGAATCAGATAAGTGATGATGATAAAGTTCATCAGCGAAGCCGCGATGAAGTTAAACATAATCGTCGTCACCACCACGTGACTACCACGACGCGCCTGCAAATATCCCGGTAAGAAGGCCCAAGCTGCACCAAAAATCATCGCTCCGAGTATACCCATCGGTACCAACACCCAAGTCGGCATACTGGCGTCGAATTGCAACATCAAGAGCGTTAAGCCGAGACCACCAAGATACATCTGGCCTTCACTACCAATATTAAACAAGCCCGCTTGCATCGCCACCGACACCGACAAACCCGTCAAGACATAGGTCGTGGTGTAGAACAAGGTGTAACCCAGTCCTTCTGGTGTACCCAAGGCGCTGTTAATCAAAATGCCGAGTGCTTCGCCGGGCTGTTCACCGAGCAAATAAATCACGCCTGCCGCGACCGCCAAGGCCGACAGCAAATTCAGCAGTGGTAAAACGATGTTGGTCGCCCAACGTGGCAAATCAGAATTCATTTATGCAGACCACCCATCAATAAGCCAATACGTGTCGTGTCATAGTCGGCAATCGCAACTTCACCAGTAATGCGACCACCAGACATCACGAGAATACGATCCGCTAAAGCACGAATTTCTTCCAGCTCAGCGGACACCAAAAGAATCGCGACGCCTGCGTCACGCAGCGCCAGCAATTCGGTATGAATACGTTGTATGGTGCCGATATCGACGCCACGAGTCGGTTGACCGACCAA
>CALKVB010000332.1 GCA_937996605.1 uncultured Oxalobacteraceae bacterium
CTTTCGCGGGAATGACGGATCTCTAAACTCTGAATTTATTCCGGTGTCGCGATGACATAGATTCAGCGGCTAAACTCATCGGCGCGTCTTTCCCGCGAAAGCGGGAATCCATTTTTTAGGCGCATTGCTAAGCTAGGTTTGCAAATGCTGAACTACTCTCACCCTAGCCCTCTCCCGCGCGCGGGAGAGGGGACTTTTCTGTTGCCACGACGGCGCGGATTTTGTGACGGTATTCCTTCCCTTCCAAGGGGAGGGCTAGGAGGGGCTTGAATGGTACGTGTAATGGTTCGTACGATGCCACTGGATTCCCGCTTTCGCGGGAATGACGGTTCTCTAAATTCTGAATTTATTCCGGTGCCTCGATGACATAGATTCAGCGGCTAAACTCATCGGCGTCTTTCCCGCGAAAGCGGGAATCCATTTTCTAGGCGCATTGCTAAGGTAAGTTTGCATCTGCTGAACTACCCTCACCCTAGCCCTCTCCCGCGCGCGGGAGAGGGGACTTTTCTGTCGCCACGACGGCGCGGATTTTGCGACGGTATTCCCTCCCTTTCAAGGGGAGGGCTGGGAGGGGCTTGAATGGTACGTGTAATGGTTCGTGCGACGCCACTGGATTCCCGCTTTCGCGGGAATGACGGGTCTCTGTATTCTGAATTTATTCCGGTGTCGCGATGACATAGATTCAGCGGCGAAACTCATCGGCGCGTCTTTCCCGCGGAAGCGGGAATCCATGTTCTAGGCGCATTGCTAAGGTAGTTTGCATATGCTGAACTACCTTCACCCTAGCCCTCTCCCGCGCACGGGAGAAGGGATGCATCATAAGGGCTTCTTTGATCAACTCCGTATCAACTTAAACACGCCAGAGGGGGCGTGGTATTCGGGATTTCGTTGATCCGCGCTGTATTCACTTTCTTATGCAACGTCTTTTGCAGAAGAGAGAATGCGTACCATTATCGATCTAAGCCTACTAAGCTTCCTCGATCTAATCCGTTCCCTGCCGATTTGATTGTTCAAATCTTATCCCACTCCAACAACTCCTTCGTCCTTTTCTCTGTCTTTTCCTTTAAGCAGCTCAGATGGACGATGCCGCGTATGGTGCCTTGTTCGTGCAGCGTGTATTTGGCTTTGCAATCGGCGTCGCGGTATTTCATCCAGTTTTTTTGTGATTCAACAAGGCTCTTTTTAACGTTGATGTAGTCGGTGTCGTCAAATTTGCCATTGGGTTCTAGGCGTTGCATTAAAGCTTGATAAGCGGCGTTGAGTTCTTTGTCTTTTTTTGTCAGCTCTAGTTTCGCGCACTCATTTATTTCCATGGTGTTCTGTGGGGCTTTACACGGGTCTATTGGCTTGTCAAGAGCGCGCGCCGATGTACCGAAGCTCAATAGGGTAAGGAGAGTGATAAAACAAAGTGCAGGGTTGTACTGGATTGGCGTTTTCATGTGCTGCTTTCTTTGTGAATGGGGTGCTACCATTGTACGGAATTTCTTGTTGTGCTTGGTTTTGATTGCTCCGTTTTTGAATATTGTTCGGTAAAGCGGGAAAAACAAAGAATATTTATATACTCAATTTTTGATACTATTTAATCATTTCTAAATATTATTTTTATTGTGCGAGGGTGATATGAAATTCTTGGCGAAATTGCTGTTGGCGCCGCGTGAGTTTGGGGCAGTGTTGGGCTTGCAGGTGATGTTGACTTGCTCGCTCTTGCTGTCGTTTGGTATTGCGGTTCAGGCCCAAGAAAACGTGGTTGCGGATAGCGAAGCTAAAGTGGAGATTAGCTCATTTAAAGGCCCAGAGTTGCGTTCGTATTCGCAGATGTTGAAGGGCTTGCAGGCATATCAAGCGAAGCATGGCTTGGCACCGAATTCTGAGTTGTACTTTATTTTGATCCCCAAAAATAAGAATGTGAAGCTCGATGGCGTGACGATGCGCTTAGCAAGTGATGAAACTTCTATACCAATTCCTATTGATGCTTCGGGTAAGTTCCAATTGCCTTTGCTCGAGTTGAAGCATGATGATGAATACGATTTGATCATGAATCGCCCTAAGGGTCAGTTTTACATCAAGCCGTATGTGAAGAGTGCCAATCTGGCAGAAGATACCAAACGCATGGGTGATTTGCGTTTAGAGTGCCAAGTGCGTTGGGCCATCGAGAAGCAAGATGTGTCAGTTGTGTTTAGTACCTATGTGAAGTTGCTCTCAGCCGGTAACCCTTGTGAGGCGAGGGCAGTGGCGGTGTACTTTTTCGCGCCCATGGGGATAGAAACTGTGAACTTTGAATCTGCTGCGAAAAAGCAGGTGATCACCGTAAATGATGGCGGTAAATATACCTTGCCATTGGAAGATACCTCTATCCACGATGATGTGTTGTTGTACTACGTACGACGCCAAACGGCGGGGCAGTAAGCCAATCTAGTGGGTTATGCACTAAGTCGCACAGGAGTTTGTATTACCACTTACGCTGGGGCAGGTGAATGATGCCGCGTTTTAGCGCCGTAACTACAGCCTCAGTGCGATCAACCGCATCAAGCTTGTCGAGGATAGCATTGACGTGACATTTTACGGTGCTGAGCGAGAGCCCGAGTTGATCAGCGATTTCTTGGTTGCGTAAGCCTTCAGCGAGTTTGCTTAGTACTTCTTGTTCACGTGCGCTGAGATCGGTGCCGTCGGTCGCATCGAGTAAGGCGGTAATTTCGGCGGTGACCCAATTGCCGCCAGCATGCACCGCACGCACAGCATCGAGAATCTCCGCACCTGGCGCACCTTTAAACAAGAAACCATTTGCACCTGCGGCGAGGGCGTTACGTGCATCGGCGTCGCCGTCGAAAGAAGTTATGGCGATTAAACCGGCGTGCGGATTTTGTGCGCGAATGGCGCGGATGGCCTCGATACCGCTTTGTCCAGGTAAGCGCAGATCAATCAGGGCAACCTGTGCCTGCAACTCATGGAAGCGACTAACCGCGCTAATGCCATCAGCCGCTTCACCGATCACTTTAAATTCAGGATGTTGGCTAAAAAGCGCTTGTAGTCCTTCACGTACGACAGGATGATCGTCCACTAAAAACACGGTGATACTGTGCTCGCTACTCATGATTCTTCCTCGATAAATGGAATGCTGGCCGTGACCTTGGTGCCTTTACCCAAACCTGTGGCTAGATGGAATTTACCAGATAAAGCCATCACTCGTTGGCGCATACCGAATAAACCTATGCCTGGTGTGAAGTGAGGGGAGTGCGCATCAAAGCCGCAACCACTGTCTTGTACCGTCAATACGATATGTTCCGCTTGAAATGCAATGGTGACTCGTATGGTTTTAGCACCGCTATGCCTCAGTGCATTGGTGGCAGCTTGTTGGGCGATATTTAGTACAGCAGATTCAACCTTAGGTTGTAGGGGAATAGGATGGCCAATTTGCTCGACTTTGATTTTGATTGGTGTACCTGCTACCAAACGAGCAAGATCACGGCGCAGTGTCTCGAGCATATCAATTGCAGTTGATTTACTTTGTTTGGTGCGCAATTGCTTGAGCATGTAACGGGTTTGAGTAATGCCATCGCGTGCAAGTTCGATTGCGCGGTCGATATAAGGTAAACCACGGTGGCTAAGATCGGTGGCGCTTGATTCGCTAGTGGAAGCGAGTTTGGAAGGGGTAATTGCTGCTTCGCTGCCTGTGCCTGATTGTTCGGCAGGGATTGGGCCTGTGGTAGCGTCTTGCGATAGGACAGCGCGTGCAGTATCGAGCTGTAACAAGATGCCTGTCATGGTCTGTGAAAGGTTGTCGTGCAGGTCGAGCGAAATTTGTTGGCGTTCTACCTGTATCAATTTGGCTTGCGCCATTTTGAGATCATGCAAAGCGTCACCGAGTTCTTCGTTTGATTTTGCCAGGCTGCTGTGTGCAATCGAGTTCGAAAGTGCGATTGCTGCATAGCTAGCTAAAATTCTTAACAGGTCAATTTGTTCTTTGCTATAGGCATCAACTTGATGGCTTTGTACACTCAAGCAGCCAATCACTTTGTGTCCGGCAAATAGCGGTAGGAACACCATCGTTTCAGTCTTTGTGATGTCAGCGGGGATACTCATATCACCCATGTAATGAGAGAGATCTAAGCGCTGTTTGGTGATTACATCTTCGTGAATTTGCACACACCAAACAGCAGGGTGGTGTAATTCATTGAGTTTAATTGCGGTATCGGGCAGGCGACGCGTGCCTTCAATTTTATATGCCAAGTTGAGTTGTGCGCTGCTGTCGTCGACGATGCCGATAAAGAAGACGTCGACTTGCAGTTTGGAGCTAATTTGTCGATAAACGCGATCGAAGGCTTGTTCGGTATCAAGTGTGGAAGTAAGCTCGCGACCAATCGCACTTATATCTAAAATGTCAGCAGTGCTCGCATCGATTAAGGCTTGCAGATGTTTTGCTTGTTGTTGTAGACGATTTTCGCGCCAACGCAGTAGTGCAAATATAAGGCCAGCACTAAGAGCTAAGATGCAGGCAACAAACCACCATGATTGCCACCATGCGGGTAATACTCGAATTGGTACTAGTAGTTGTTTTTCGCTCCATTCGCCGTGACGATTACTGGCACGCACCTGTAACTGATACAACCCGGGCCACAAGCTGGTGTAGGCGGCACTGCGATGATCTGCATCGGTTTCTATCCAGTCTTGGTCGTAGCCTTGTAAGCGATATTGATAGCGTATTTTTTGGGGTTCAACCAAATCGAGGGCTGCAAATTCAAGCGAGAAATTACGCTGAGATGGCGCAAGCACGAGTTTGAAAGATTCGCTATTTGAAGCCTCTGCCAAGCCAGCGGGCTCCACCACTTGCCCATTAATTTTGAGTTCAGTGATTGCCAATTGCTGAATTGCGGTATCAGCGTGATATTGCTTAGGATCGATAATTGCAACCCCTTTGGTTCCGCCAAATAGCAATAAACCATCACGGGTTTTGGTGTAAGAACCGTTCCAACTGGTGTGGGGGTCTATGCCATCGGCTGTACTTAGAAAACGAATTTGCATGTGCACGGTATCGATCACCGCATCTTCTGTCCATAAGCGACCTTGTTGATCTTCGAGTAAATTACTGCCCAAACTCTTATCACTCTGATTGAGTAAGGCGCTGATGTAATCGAATTGCGCCATTTTGCCATCCCAAGACTTAAGACGATGCAAGCCCTTATCTGTATTCACCCATAGCTGAGATTGGCGGTCGATTAATAAACTTTGAACATATACAGAGACGAGGCCACTATGTTTTTCGTATACCACTTGTTTCAACATAGTTTGACCAGGCTCGTGCACCCATAGTCCTTGATCAGTGCCAATCCAAATCCGATGATCTTGATCTTCAGCGAACGAAAACACCGTTACTAAAATGGCTTGTCCTAGCGAGTCTTTAAGGATCTCCGCAGTATTGCCTTGACGCCAGCGCGCGATACCATGATCTGTTCCTATCCATAGACTACCATCGCTCGCTGCAAAGAGGCGTCGCACTTGAGGATCAGGTAAGCCGGTGATCAATTCCCATTGCGATGTTTTAGGATGTAAGCGCAGTAAGCCCGCTTCTTGCGTACCGACCCAAATCACACCATCGGTAGTTTGCGCCAAAGCGGGAATGACTTTGTCTGGAAGTCCCTGCAATTTGATGCCCTTGGTGTTTGACCGCGAACTTGTCATGCGATATCCGCCAACCAAACCGAGCTTGCGATCGATAATGTCGATGCCGTTGCCACTCGTACCGACTAAGAGGCGTCCATCTTGCAGTTCGAGCAGGCTGGAGACGTCGGGGTGACTCAAGCCCGTGGAACGTTTGGCACTATGCTTGAGCGTGCGAATTGCCGTGTTGTTTGCATTGACTCGTTGTAACCCGACGCCCCAAGTACCAATCCATATATAGCCAGCGCGATCGCGCAATAAGGGTTTTAGATCATCGTAAAGTAAGCCACCGGGTGTACTCAGATCTAATCTCACCGTTTGCAATATCTGGCCGTGGTTAGCATCAACAATATTGATACCGCCACCATAAGTAGCTAACCATATTTCACCTGCACGTCCTTCGGTGATGCCAGTAATCCAAAGTGAACTCAGTTGTTTGCCACGTAAATAAGTTTGATCTAGCCAATGAAGTTCGGGTATTGCCTCACCCGAGCGTGGCGGCATTAACCAAGCTGCACCATGGCTGCCAGTACCTATCCAAATTTTGCCGTCGTCTGCTTGAAATAGGGTGGTGATGTCTTTATCCACGACGATAGTGTCAAAGCGTTTGCCGTCACTGCTTAAGCGTTGCAAGCCGCCGCCATTGCCTAGCCAAATTTGCCCATGCTTATCGACCAGTAAGCTCGCCACACTGTTTGCAAGTAATCCCAGATTTGGCACCTCTTGGCTAAGATTACGCAATTTTTTATTTTCTATGTCGTAGAGATGCAGGCCGGTCTCGGTACCGATCCAAATATTGCCTTGCTTATCTTCGGCCAGAGCACGAATCATCATGCGGCTCAAACTGTTGTTTTGTTCTGTTTGTTCTGTTTGTTCGTGCAGAGCTTCGAAGGACTCAGTGCGTGGATTAAACACCGAAAGACCGTCGCTACGGGTGCCGACCCAAATGCGTCCATCGCTCGCCGCGAGAAGTGAATAAACGTAGTTTCCAACAATTGAATTTGCTTGTTGGGTGTGATGTGTGAATTTCCGATAACGATAACCGTCATAACGGACTAGGCCATCCTGAGTGCCAATCCAGATAAATCCACGTTTGTCTTGTGCTAGGGAAGTGACGATTTGATCGTCTATCGTTGCTGCGTCGCGCATCACTTCAAAACGTGGCTCGATAAAAGGAAAGTCTTGCGCGACACTCTCTTGTAGTAGCCCCCAAGTACACAGCATTACGAATATCGCACGTACCAAGCTTAGGATTAAACCAAAAAAGCGCGGTAATTTTGCGAAATGAATTAGCAATGAGTACCTCTGCATATTAGCTGCGTGGCGAGAAAATGCGATCGAGATGCATGTTGAATTATTGGCGTAAATGGAAGTTTGAGTCGGATCTTGGTGGTAAAAATTGTACCTCGATTAGGACTGTTTGCTGGTGACTGTTGTTTTGCAAGAGCCTAGTGCGAAGCCACTAAATGTCGTTTCACCACAAACTCTCACGAGGTAAGGGCACGAATTTTGATTAAAAATTGTTTAAGAGTCGTACTTTCGGACGATTGAGGCTGCTTATTGCCTTATATATATTCGGCACGGCTTGATGTAATTGCCTAGAAGTGTCATTCATTTTGATTTTGAAAAGCGATGAGAGAACCATGTTCGTACTACTAATGCCTTACCTGATGATCGCAATATTGCTAGCGGTGATTGCGATGTTAGCGAATTCTTTGCGCAATTCACGTAAGTTGGTGGCGCGTTTGCTCATCGACGAAATTTACCATCACGAATGTCGCAGTAATTTGTTTTTTAAGAACATCGATAATGCTGTGGTAGAACAAAACTTACATGGAAATTTAGATCACTTAGTCGAAAATAAGCATATGCAAGCAATGGCTTGGGCTGTGGTGATTAAAACAGAACAGAAACTACAGAGGCTGCAAAGGCCCGTTCGGGTATTAAAGCAACGAGACTTATCGTTGACCTGAGTTGATACGGCGGGCACGCATTGATCTCTTAGGAACTTTGAAAGATCCGCCCACAACCAGACGAATACCCCCTTTTAGACCGGATTTATTCCGGTCTTTTTTTGTGTCGAGATGTTTGGCGTTATTGAAATAGAATTAAGCGGCAAACCTCTCTTGTAGATGTTAGTGCGGAAAATTCTAAGCGATCTTTTGCTATCAGAAATGCAACTTTAAGTTCTTAAGCCGCTCATCACGGCTAATAACCGCTCGGCACCTTCTTTCCTTTTGCTGCTTCGCTTTGTCGATAATCCCCTTAACTTAATGTGACTGACATTCTAGCCACGCCGTCCTGGTAGATGTGAAAGTCCGTATCAATTTGAAGGAGATTCGCGATGAAACCAATGCTTACCCCAGTTGCACTAGTGCTTATTCTTAGTTGTTTTTCAGGCCAAGGCTCAGCGCAAACGAAGAAACCTGATACCTATTCGGGCGTTAATGTTGAAGCATCCGATCCACTAACTCGTGTACAAGACGATTTGTATCGTGCCGTTAATGGTCGCTGGTTAAGTAGCACCAAAATTCCAGCGGACAAGGCCGAAGTGTATGCGGTAGAGACGCCACAGATCGTGAAGAAAAATGTGCTGACTATCATTGAAGAGCTGGCGAGAAAGAAGAATCGAACGGGCAGTATTGAACAGAAAATTGGTGACTATTATCGCAGCTATATTGATCTCAAAAGCATAGACGAGAAGGGTAGTCGTGCTTTGATGTTGATGTTAAATGAAATAGATGAACTTGCTTCGGTTGAAGCACTGGCTGCATGGCAAGGGAAAATACACGGCATACTCAAAACACCGATTTGGTTATGGGGTGGCTTCGCTGATTTTCAAAACCCCAATTTGAATCGCACGATAGGCATGCAAGGTGGCCTTGGCTTGCCGGACCGGGCCTATTATGTACAACTGAACGAGCCACGCTATCAGGTGGCACGTGATGCTTATGTGCAGTATTTGAGGCGCCTCGCAGAATTAGTCAAACTACCGCAAACAGCGCAGTTAGCGCATGCTGTTATGAATTTGGAGACGCTTATCGCCGAGGCTGAAGTGGCGAGCGAAGAGGCGATGAATCCCGCTGCGCTAAAAACATGGTCTGTCGACGATCTAGAAAAAAATGCGCCCGGTTTTGCATGGCGTAATTTCCTTCTCCAAGCGAAGATTAAAGAATCCGACAAAGTAAATTTTATGCAACCACAGGCCGTAGTGGCGATCGCGAAGTTGTACGAATCGGTGCCGTTGCAAGTTTGGAAGACCTATTTCAAATTACGGCTTATCAACGAGAGTGCAACCGTATTACCAGAGGCGTTTAGGGAAGCGCACTCGAATTTTCATGATAAGGCGATGCGCGGTGCACAGCAGGCGGAGTCGCGCCAACAACAGGCCGTGTCGCAAGTGAGTGAGGCGTTGAGTGAGGCATTGAGTCGTAGTTATGTGGAGCGCTATTTTGCAGCGAGTAGCAAAACGAAAGTGCAAAATATGTTTGATAATTTAATCGTGGCGGCGCAAGACTCAGTGGCGAAAATTGATTGGATGAGCGCCACAACAAAATCAGAGGCGCTCGCGAAAATAGGTCAATACAAAGCGAAGATTGCTTATCCCAAGCAATGGCGAGATTACTCAGGATTGTCAGTGCTTGCAGGCGATGCGCTAGGTAATCAACATCGTGCCAAACGCTTTGAATGGGAGCGCCAAGCCGCAATGTCAGGCACTCCTGTCGATCGTAGTTTATGGATGATGTCTCCGTTAGAAGTGAATGCCTATTACGATCCTAGTCTCAATGAAATTAATTTGCCCGCGGCCTTCTTACAAAAACCGCTATTTGATCCGAATGCCGATGACGCTAGCAACTACGGTAGATTAGGCGCATTTATTGCACATGAAATTTCGCATGGTTTCGATTCGAACGGCGCGATGTTTGATAGTCGTGGTATGTTGCGCAACTGGTGGACAGATGAAGATCAAGTGCAGTTTAAGCAAAGGCAAAGTACATTAGTGAGTTTCTATGAGCAGTTTGAAGTCTTACCCGAAAAACATGTCAACGGTAAGTTAACTTTGCCAGAAAATATGGCCGATATTCTAGGTCTGCAATTAGCTTTTCAAGCCTATCAAAGTTCACAAAACGTCAAAGCCAAATTAAGTGGTCAGCAAAAGTTTCAAATGAATCGTCTTGGTAGTGATGGGCTGACCGATGAGCAACGCTTCTTTGTAGCGTATGCACAAAGCTGGGCGGTGTTGCGTCGCGATGAGCGCACACTTGCCTTACTCGCGAGTGATCCACATTCACCGAACTCAGTTCGAAGTAATGCCACCGTGATGCATGTCGATGCCTTTCATCGAGCGTTTAATACTAAGCCGGGGGATAAGATGTATCTCGCACCCGAACAACGTTTTCGTCTTTGGTAATCGCTTCAGGCTACAATAGAAAATATAGCGCCCTCACATCACAGATGTGGGCGCTGTTTTTCATTAGTGCCTGTATCACCTTTGTACAATTTGTAAGCAAAAGACTTTTCCAACTTTGATCTCGGTCTCATCATAGAAAATCTAGCGATGGCTACCATGCAAACCATGTCATCAATCACGCGCCCTTATTTTTTTCCACGTGAGCCTGAATTTTGGTTTTATCACCTCGGTGCAAGTATTGCTGTCGCAGCAATTACGGCGATGAGTGCCTTACTATGGCAAGGGCATCCGAACTTCAACGCAAGTTTGGCGGCTCTTTGGTTATTCCCGTTCACTTTTGCGGTCTTACTATTTCGATGGCATTACAAGAAATACCAATGGCAAAATATGAAGATGGCCTACCTGGTGCCACTCACCGTGGTATATGGCGCGGTCGCTGCTATTCTGATCATGGCGATACTCTGTTTGTGTTTAATGCCCATGTTTTGGGAAAGTATGAAAGCGGTCGACGTCAGAATTCAGACCGATCCAGTTTCTTATATATGGCACTTTATTCTCACGGGTAGCCTACAGTTGCATATCACGGTGTGCGCTTGGTTTATTTTGTATATTAGTTTTTCAAAAAATCGCGAGATCCGAGAGCGTGAATTAAGTCACGCGCAACTCTTAGCTAACTTGCGCGAGGCACAACTAAGTAGCCTCAGTAGTCAGCTAAACCCTCATTTTCTCTTTAATTCTCTAAACAATATTCGTTTTTTGATACACGAAAATCCGAGCCATGCTGACGAAGTCATACTCGCTTTGTCGGAGATGTTACGCTACTCCTTGGAGAGTGCTAGGCATGCGAAAGTGAAGCTTGCTCAAGAATTGCGAATTGTCGAACGCTATTTGCAAGTGGCGAAGATTCAGCACGAAGACCATCTTCATGTCGACTTACAAATAAACGAAGATTTACATCAATTTTTGATTCCGCCGATGGTATTGCAAATGTTGGTGGAAAATGCAGTTAAGCATGGCATTGATCAATTGCGGGAAGGTGGATGTGTGCAGGTGGTCGCGACGCCGTTGCAGAACGTAATTTCGTTCGCGATTAAGAATGATTATGACCCGCATCGACGAGCCCATGTTGAAGGGCTCGGAATAGGAATTCAGAATATTGCAGAACGCTTGCGCTTGCTTTATGGCGATGCCATGCAATTTTCAACTGCGCATACTGAAAATACTTTTACGGTCGCATTTCAAATTCCTAAGGAAACAAGTACATGAAAGCCATCGTCATCGAAGATTCTCGCCTAGCCCGTGACGGACTGGTGCGCATGCTTGGAAGCTTCCCAGAAATTCAAATCGTCGCAGCTTGTGAAAACGCTAGTGCAGCTCGCCAAGCCATAGCGCAATGTCAACCTGAAGTACTTTTCTTAGATATACACATGCCCGGCGAAGATGGATTTGAATTACTCGCCTCGTTAGCGCGCCTGCCCAAAATCGTGTTCACTACGGCATATTCCGAATACGCGATACGCTCCTTTGATTTTGATACAGTTGATTACCTTGTGAAGCCCATCAGCACAGAGCGTCTAGCACAAGCTGTCACGAAATTACTGAGCCAAGAGTCGATTGACAAGCAGGTCGCCGACAAAGAGCGCCCAAGCTTAGACATGAAAAGTAAGATTTTCATTAAAGATGGCGAACGCTGTCATTTGGTTTCTTTGGAGTCTATCGATTACATCGAGAGCTGCAAAAATTATGTGCAAGTTTTTTTCGGTGGCCAGCGCGCCTACGTCAAAAAATCCATGAACAACGTCGAAGAGCGTTTACCAAGTAATTATTTCTTTCGCGCCAACCGTCAATACATTATCAATCTGCAGGCAATACAAAAAATAGAAGAGTCTATGCAACTCGGCTTCCTAGTCACGCTTAACGGTGGAAAAGTAATTGAAATTTCACGCCGTAATGCTTTGAGTTTAAAAGAGATTTTGAGTTTGTGATAAGAGAATCGCAACTTATTATGAGAGCGGAAACGCTTCAAAGAATGACGCGTACCATCTCAAATGAAATCGCGTTAGTGTTTGCAGCAAGCGCTCAGCAGGCAGAATAACGACAGATAAGTAGAAAAGCCGCTTAACAAATTTCTTCGTTAAGCGGCTTCTATTTTGGTGGCCCGGGGCGGAATCGAACCACCGACACAAGGATTTT
>CALKVB010000333.1 GCA_937996605.1 uncultured Oxalobacteraceae bacterium
GGTAATTCCCATGGCAAGGGAAAGCTGTCGCGCCCATAAAAACGCATATTCAGCTGGTAACGCAGAATGGGTTTCAATGCGCTTCATCAAGGGATGCTGTCGCCCTAAGCGAGCGTACTGCAGGTGCCCGCGATGCACTAATGGGTCATTAAACAAAGTTGTACCCAATGAACGGTTACCCAGTGAGGCAAACAAAGGCCAATGCGTTGCATTAGCTGTTAAAGGTAGAACCGTGTGCGCGTAGACCACGGGCATTTCATCACAACGCAAAAAAACTTCACGCTCAATAACTTGTTGCACGCGCGGCAAAGCAATTGCAGCGACTTCATCTGGCAAACACAAAGCCCGCCCCTGCTTGAGTCGCTCCACGCGAAAACGCTGCGAACACGCAACTAATCGTGCCGTTAATGAATCACGATTGGTTAACCAGTCGCGCATGCTGACATCTGCCCGCACCGCATTCACGTGACTATGCCACACCGCATATGCTTTTCTTCTCATCGGCAAGGAAACAGGCAGCGAACTAGACGTCGAATCAAGCATCACAGAAAGCCACCACTTCTTCTAAGTAGTCAGCGAACTCGCTGATGCCATGATCACTGCCTTCGATGATACGTTGCTTCACCTCAGGATAATGCGCAATCATTTCTCGCCAATCCAAAACCTCGTCACCGGTAGCCGCGATGAGAAAATATCGCTGCGGAGAGCTGATCTTCGGCACCGACAAGTTTAGTAGCTCTGGAATATATTCATGCTTGAACTCAAACGGCTCATCACTGTGATAAGCGGTCGTCACGCCTACGTAGCTGGCTAAATCACGTGGTGGCTTCACTGCCGGATTCAGCAACACTGCTTTACATCCTAATCGTTCAGCAAGATAGGTCGCATAAAAACCGCCTAGCGAAGAGCCTATGATGCTCAATTCCTTGGCGGGCACATCCTTAACCAATTTTAGCGCCAATTCAATCGCCGCTTTCGGTGAAGCCGGCAATTGCGGACATACAAATTTCTCACTTCGTCCAATTTGCTCAAAATGGGAAGTCAAGAGGCGGGCTTTGAACGATAGCGGCGACGAACGAAAGCCGTGCAAATACAAAATCATTCTGTCACCGCCACAGGAGAGAAACGGAGGGCCAAGGCGTCAAGTAGCTTTTGATGGATGCCACCAAAGCCACCATTACTCATCACCAATACGGTGTCACCAGGCTGCGCTGCAGCGACAATGTCGCCTATCAACAAAGGCAACTCATGATAAGTGCGCGCTTTAGCGCCAAGCGGAGAAAAAGCTTCAGCCAAATCCCAACCTAATGCATCTTTACCGCTCAAGGCGCCATAAGCAAACACCAAATCTGCCGCGGCCAGACTGGCAGGCAGCGCTTGTTTTACAGCCCCCATTTTCATGGTATTTGAACGCGGCTCTAAAACAGCCAAAATGCGCGCATTGCCCACACTACGGCGCAAGCCTTCAACCGTGGTTGTAATGGCAGTTGGATGATGGGCAAAATCATCGATCACGCGAATTCCATTTACTTCACCGCGCACTTCCATACGGCGTTTTACATTCACGAATTTTGATAGTGCTTCGATCGCAGTGGCTGGCTCTACGCCAACATGCCGTGCGGCGGCGATCGCAGCTAAAGCATTGAGTCGGTTGTGCGCGCCATTCAACTGCCACTGCACTCGCCCCTGTACCGCGCCACGATACAAGACATCAAAATCTTCGCCCTCTTGCAGCGCTAACTGCCACTCTGCGGCAGAGGCAGACGCCACTCCTGAGAAAAATTCTTTGTCGCTCCAACAGCCTTTTTGCAATACACGTTGCATACTGGCCTCTTCGCCGTTGACGATCAAACGTCCAATACCGGGAACCGTACGCACTAAATGGTGGAATTGCGTCTCGATGGCGGCAATATCAGGAAAAATATCCGCATGGTCGAATTCCAAATTATTCAGAATCGCGGTCTTTGCATGGTAATGCACGAACTTACTGCGCTTGTCGAAGAAAGCAGTATCGTATTCATCCGCCTCGATCACAAAGAAGTCCGATGGTTTATCGCCATGCAGGCGCGCAGAAATTCCAAAATTCAAAGGAACTCCACCGATTAAGTAGCCGGGTGCATAACCCGCATACTCCAAGATCCAAGCCAGCATCGAGGATGTCGTTGTCTTGCCATGGGTGCCAGCGACCGCCAATACCCATTTGTGACGAAGAATATGCTCGCCTATCCATTGCGGACCAGAAACATAAGGCAAACCACGATTCAGAATTTCTTCCATTAACGGGTTACCGCGCGAAACGACATTACCGATCACGAATAAATCTGGCTTCAAAGCCAGCTGCTCTGCACCAAAGCCTTCCACCAATTCAATCCCTTGCTGTTGCAACTGGGTACTCATCGGTGGATATACATTTGCATCACAGCCTGTGACTCTATGCCCTGCTTGTTTGGCAAGAGCGGCCAAACCGCCCATAAACGTACCGCAAATACCTAAAATATGAATATGCATAAACTTGCAATACTTTCTGAACAGCGCAGCAATTTGCCACCGAGCAAAAAATCACCATGCTCCAGATGTCGTGACATAACTACCATCATGTAACGTAATTTGAGAATGCCGCAATTCTACCCGACAGACAGGGTTTAGCCGAATACGATATGATACGAAGATGACGAATTTTAATTTTCCTGACAACGATCGCGTTGATCAAATACGCAATGAGATCGCCCTTTTAGCCGCCAAATTAATTGCCGAAGAAGGCTGTGAATACGGCACGGCAAAACGTCGCGCCGCAAAACAATTGCTCGGCAATCAAAAAATGCATGGCAACATATTGCCAGACAACCAACAAATCGAACAAGAAGTTCGCGAGTATCACGCCCTCTTTTACGCCGATAGCCAACCCCAGCGCTTACTCGATCTACGCAACTTGGCTGTCGATCTGATGCAAAAGCTTAGCCATTTCAATCCTTACCTGATCGGTGCGGTGATGAATGGAACTGCTGGCGAGCACTCAGATATCTATTTGCATTTATATACAGACAATAGTAAAGATGTTGCCATTTACCTACTAAATTTAGACATCAATTTCGAAGTATCAGAGCACCAAGGCAACCGTCATGAGCCACTTGAAACCTTGAGCTTTCTATATAGAAATGAAGGCGTGCATTTGTTGGTTCATGATTACGATGATCTTAAACATACTGACCGTAGCGAACGAGCAGACCTCAATGCGGTCGTCGCCCTGATAGCAAACAGCAATCAAAGTAGCAGCAATTCCGAACACAACTAAGAGAAAACGACTACGAGAACACGATGAATAAACATTTACTCAAGATGGGTATTACTGTCGCCATTCTGTGCGCAGCCGCAGGAGCCTACGTGGGCAATAAACGACTCGAACCCAAGGCTCCGGTCGATAACGCCGTACAACAATTAATGTCGCTAACCCTGAAAGATAGCAAAGGCCAACCCCAAGCGCTGAAACAATGGGAATCAAAGTTCTTAGTCGTTAATTTTTGGGCGACCTGGTGCAAACCTTGCGTGCAAGAAATGCCTGAACTGGTCAGCTTACAAAAAGAGTTAGCGAATCAAAATGTGCAGCTATTAGGCATAGGCATCGATTCACCATCCAACATTTCCGAATTTGCTGAAAAATATCAAATTAGCTATCCGGTTTTTGCTGCAGGGATGGAAGGCACTACCCTTTCTGGGGCAATGGGGAACAAAGCAGGAGGATTGCCGTTTACGGTCCTAATTTCAAGCAGTGGTCAGATCGTTAAGACATATTTTGGCAAACTAAAAATGGATGAGTTAAAAGCAGATATTCAAAAACTCAATACCAAATAGGTCAATATCAGAAATAAATAATCGATTTTTCCTGTTTTTTTGCTTGCCAAGCAGACCGAATTGACGGCAAAATGCCGCTAACTTCTGCAAATATTCTAACAATATGGCTCAAAAGCTCCTCTTGATTAATGGTCCCAATCTAAATTTATTGGGCACCAGAGAACCGGCGGTATATGGCTCTACTAGCTTATATGATGTAGAAACAGCGGCACAACAGCAGGCAAATGCGCACGGTGCAAGCCTAGAATATTATCAAAGCAATCATGAAGGTCAACTGATCGACCGCATTCATGCAGCGCGATTAGAAAACATCGATGCCATCATTATCAACCCAGGTGGCCTGACACACACCAGTGTTGCTTTGAGGGATGCATTAAGCGGCGTATCTATCCCCTTCATTGAAGTACACATCTCGAATATTCACCAACGCGAGAGCTTCCGTCATCATTCCTATTTATCAAGTGTTGCTAAAGGCGTCATTTGCGGGCTTGGTGTCGATGGCTATCGTTTGGCGATTGACTTTGCACTAAAAAACCTTTAAATTCTCGCATCTTCACGCAATTGACTCATATTTATACAATAACTTTTAATTGCGTACTTTCCCATAACAGCCGATAAGGCGCCACCAGCGCACTTTTTCGCACCTCTTTTCAGGAGATTTCACATGGATTTAAGAAAACTCAAGACCCTCATCGACCTCGTTGCTGAATCTGATATTTCGGAGTTGGAAGTGACCGAAGGCGAAGGCAAAGTTCGTATCGTGAAATCTGCACCTGCACCTCAAGGCCAAATGGTCATGATGCAGCCTCAGATGCAACAAGCAATGGCAGCGCCAGTTGCAGCAGCTCCAGCAGCTGCGGCAGCGCCAGTTGCAGCAGCTGCACCAGCGATTGAAGGCCATGTTGTGAAGTCGCCTATGGTGGGCACTTTCTACCGTGCAGCATCTCCTGGCTCCGCTCCTTTTGTTGATATTGGTAAAAATGTTAACTCTGGCGACACCTTGTGCATCATCGAAGCGATGAAATTGTTGAATGAAATCGAAAGTGATTTCTCTGGCAGCATCAAACAAATCTTGGTTGAGAATGGTCAACCAGTTGAATTTGGTCAACCTTTGTTCATCATTGGTTGAAATAAGCAGAACTAGCTAGACGATAAATACGCCGATAGTCCCTTCTATATTGACGATGCGGCGCATGCTTCTGCCACTTAGCTGATAGGCTATAACCTCTGCCAAAGTAAAAATTATGTTTGAAAAAATTCTAATCGCCAATCGTGGCGAAATTGCTCTCCGTATTCAGCGCGCTTGCCGCGAGATGGGTATTAAAACCGTCGTTGTCCACTCTGAAGCCGACCGTGAAGCAAAGTATGTCAAATTAGCGGACGAATCCGTTTGTATCGGCCCTGCTGCCTCTAATCTCAGCTACCTCAGCATGCCTGCGATTATCAGTGCAGCGGAAGTCACTGATGCCCAAGCAATCCATCCTGGTTATGGCTTCCTTTCTGAGAATGCTGATTTTGCTGAACGCGTTGAACAATCTGGTTTCGTCTTCATTGGTCCACGCGCAGAATCTATTCGCTTAATGGGTGACAAGGTCTCAGCGAAGCATGCCATGATCGAAGCAGGTGTTCCCTGCGTACCTGGTTCCGATGGCGCATTGCCTGACGATCCTAAAGTGATCGTACAAACAGCGCGCAAAGTAGGTTATCCAGTCATTATTAAAGCAGCAGGTGGCGGTGGCGGTCGTGGAATGCGCGTTGTGCATACCGAAGCCGCGCTCTTAAACGCTGTGACCATGACCAAGACTGAGGCAGGTGCCGCTTTCGGCAACCCAGAAGTCTACATGGAAAAATTCTTGGAAAACCCACGTCACGTGGAAATCCAAATCTTGGCCGACCAACACGGTAATGCTGTCTGGTTGGGTGAGCGCGATTGCTCTATGCAACGTCGCCATCAAAAAGTAATCGAGGAAGCTCCAGCACCAGGCATCCCACGCAAAACCATTGAAAAAATCGGCAACCGCTGTGCAGAAGCCTGCAAAAAGATTGGTTACCGCGGCGCAGGTACTTTTGAATTCTTGTACGAAAACGGCGAATTCTATTTCATCGAAATGAATACGCGTGTACAAGTTGAGCATCCAGTCACTGAGATGATCACTGGTATTGACATCGTTCAAGAGCAAATTCGTATTGCATTCGGCGAGAAGATGCGCTTTAAGCAATCCGATATCGAATTGCGCGGTCATGCGATTGAATGCCGCATCAATGCGGAAGACCCATTCAAGTTCACACCTTCACCAGGTCGTATCGCAACATGGCATACACCGGGCGGCCCTGGTATTCGCGTCGATTCCCATGCTTATGCAGGTTACTTCGTACCACCGAATTACGATTCAATGATTGGTAAAGTCATTTCTTACGGCAGCACACGTGAACAAGCAATTCGTCGTATGCAAATCGCCTTGTCAGAAATGGTGGTTGAAGGAATTCAAACGAATATTCCTTTGCATCGTGAACTGATGGTCGATGCACGTTTCATCGAAGGCGGCACCAACATCCATTATCTTGAACACAAACTGGCGGATATGCCAGTGTTGTCGAAGAAGGATAAGTAAGGTACAGGCGCACTCGGCGCTACAACAATAATGCTCGGTCTATAGACTGAGACAATAACGCGATTGAGATTTCATATTCAATCGCGTTTTTTGATTTAAACTGACGTTGATAACATAACGTCACACACTTGAACACGAAAGAACACCATGGCTTGGGTAGAAATTATTATTGAAATCGCACGCGATCACGCGGAAAATCTATCCGATGCACTAATGGAAGTCGGTGCTTTGTCCGTATCTGTCGAAGACGCCGATGAAGGCACCGATGCCGAAAAACCGCTGTTTGGCGAACCTGGCATGGAACCAAGTGAGCACGCTTGGGAACGTAGCCGCGTGGTTGCCCTTGCCGACATCGACGCCGACCACCAGGCCATCGTGGCCGACGCTGCCGCCAGCATACAATTAGCCGCAGTACCCAGCTACACCACGCGCAAAGTCGAAGAACAAGACTGGGTACGCCTGACACAATCTCAGTTTGAACCTATCCATATCGGTAAAAACATTTGGGTAGTACCAAGTTGGCACGATGCCCCAGATACCAACGCGCTTGTGCTCGAGCTTGATCCAGGCTTAGCATTTGGCACAGGTAGCCACCCAACTACACGCCTGTGCATGGAATGGTTAGAAGCAAACGCACCACAAGATCTGACTGTGCTGGATTACGGATGCGGCTCTGGAATTTTGGCGATGGTCGCCAAAAAATTACAGGCAAAACACGTTGTGGGGGTCGACATTGATCCACAAGCGATTGAATCTGCGAACTTCAATGCAGAGAAAAACCAATGCGAAATCGAATTCGCCCTACCTGAACCGTTCATCGAACAATACCCAGCCACACATCAATTTGACGTGGTTGTCGCCAATATTTTATCTAGCCCATTGAAGTTAATGGCGCCGATGTTATCCGGACGCGTAAAAGCAGGCGGAGCGCTGGTTTTATCGGGCGTTTTGGCACGCCAAGCCGAAGAAGTTGCCGCTGCATATGCCCCATTTATTGAGCTCAGCGTATGGCAAGAACGCGAAGGTTGGGT
>CALKVB010000334.1 GCA_937996605.1 uncultured Oxalobacteraceae bacterium
ATCTACACAGGCGAAGACACTCTTTCCCTACACGACGCTCTTCCGATCTGCTGGCCAAATTCTTAGGTGTGTGAAATTGTTGCCAATCACGCTCGGCTACAAATTCACGCAAAGCTTGTTTTAATGCAGGCAAGTCTGGTTTGGTTTGGGTGTCCACGCGCATCTCTCGCTCTTCGCTAAAGGTATAAACATATCATTTTACGTGTTTTTGCTGCTGATAAGAAACACCGATTGCAGAGCAGCAAATATACTAAGCAAACACTCGCTATTTCTAAGAAGCGCGCCTACAATGAGCGTTATTGCACTGCAAAAGAATTATTCCCAAACACAAACGACCTTGCCAATCGGCCCGTATGTAGAAATTAGAAATGATTTTATTCACTGGTATCACTCATCCATCCATGGAGGATATTATGTTGTTGCTGTCAAGTCAGTTCTCTTCTCCCGCCCAAAATTCGCTGGAATCAGCATTGGCGGCATTACAAGATGTTTCTCAACTGCTGAGTGAAGATCTTGATCGTAGCAATGAAGCCTGCAATCAATTCTGGCAAAAGTCTGCAGAATCGAGCTGGCAAACCTACTCCGAGCTTTTCGCTTGCAAAGAACCACAAGATTTTTTCATGGTATCGAGTGCACATTTGAAATTCTGCCTAGAGCAAGGCACTTTGCTGCAAAACACACTCAATAGCATCGTTCAAGATGCTGGACAAAAATATCAAGAACTAATCAAACAAAGCTTGAATTTGCCACAGGCGAGCATCTTAGTTGCAACGCCAAGCTCGCCAGCAATCAAGCTTACCGCGAATCCACTTGAACTGATTATCGATCGTCAAGCTCATATCACAGCGAAGCCTGTCCCGACAGCAATCGTCACACCGCCAGCAAAACCGACTCCAAAGCGCAAAACAAGTGGCAGCGTGAAAGCTACAGCACAAAGCACCGCTGCAACAAATACAGCCAAACCTGCAATCAAAAAGCCTAGCTTCCCGACAGTTCCTGGTCGCGAACCAACAACGCCGAGCAAGGTAACCTCCAAAACAAAGCGCGCGACCAGTTAATACAAAGTCGATCGTCCTTGCAAAACAAAAAGCCCGAGAATTCAATCTCGGGCTTTTCGCTTTCATGCTAAGCGCTGTTTATGACCAACGCAGATCGTTACGTGATAATGGCAGTTGGCGCACGCGCTTGCCGATTGCAGCAAAGATCGCATTACATACCGCCGGAGCTAAAGGCGGAAATGCAGGTTCTCCTAAACCCGTCACTGGATAATCCGATTTCAAGAAATGAACGTCAATTTTGGTCGGTGAATCTGGCATTCTGAGCAAAGGATATTGGTCAAAATTCGACTGCACGGTGCGACCTCGTTGGAAATCTAATTCGGGAAACATCAATGTACTGATACCGTCGATGACAGACCCTTGAACCTGATTTTCCGCACCACTCAAATTCACGATCTGCGAACCAATATCAGTCACCACCACCACACGATCGACTTTCAGTTGCCCATCCTTCGACACGGTTACTTCGGCCACTTCGGCGATGTAACCTCGGTGGCTAAAATGGAAGGCTATACCCTGCCCCTGCCCTTTCGGGAAGTTACGTTTGCCCCATCCAGACTTCGCCGCCACTTCTTTGAGCACATTACGCATGCGTGCCACATTGTAAGGCTGACCGCGCTCACCGGTGCCCTGCACCATATCTTTGTCGCCCAAGATTTCCAAGCGAAACTCTAAAGGATCACGACCGGCAGCATGGGCTAACTCATCAATAAAACTATGGAAGACCCATGCAAACACATTACTACCCGGTGCACGCCATGGCCCCATCGGAATGCCACATTCCATCGGGGTCTGCTCAAGCAAACAGTTCTCAACCCAACGACCAGGGAATTCGTCACCTGACAAACTCGCGCCACTACCAGGCTGCAACACACTTTTGCCATCACGCATAATGCGATTGGCAAAGGTAACAAAATGGTTGTGCCAAGCGCTGAGCTTACCATTCTTATCGACTGCACCACGTAAGAAATGGAAACCTCCCGCCCGATAATGATCATGCCGCATATCATCTTCACGCGACCATGTTAGCTTGACTGGCGCATTCACTTTTTGCGCGATCGCTGCCGCTTCGATGATGTAATCAGCGCTTAAGCGACGACCAAAGCCACCACCGCTGCGTGTCATATGTAAAGTGATTTTTTCTTTTGGGATCTTGAGCACGGTGTTGACAATATTTTGCCCTGCTGCCGGATTTTGCGTTGGTGCCCACAATTCCAACGTGCCCTGTTCTGGCTTAAACCATGCCGTGCAGTTTTGGGGTTCGATACTCGCATGCGAAATAAACGGATAAACATATTTCGCTTCTACCACCTTGGCTGCAGTAGCTATCGCAGTATTTACATCGCCATCTTTGCGTAAAGAGATCGCACCTGCTTGTTTGCTCAAGCTTTGCGCCTTTACTGCAAAATCATCCCAGCTTTCGTTAACCACACTGCCCTCATCCCACTGCACTTTTAACTGTTTACGTGCACTGAAAGCGGACCAAGTTGATTCTGCGATGATCGCAACACCCGGCATCAAACCATTTAAATTCGACGTGCCTTCGAGAATGAATGCATCCTTCACGCCTGGCAATGCTTTGATCGCATCGAGATTAGCGCTGACTACTTTGCCGCCAAACGCAGGGCATTTTTCATAGACTGCATACAACATACCCGGTAATTTCACGTCAATACCAAATAAAGGCTTGCCACTTACCACAGCGCCGTTATCCACACCGCCGATGCGGGTTCCTAATAACTTATATTCGGAAGGCTTCTTCAATACGATGCTATTCGCCTCTGGAACAGGTAGGCTAGCTGCTTTATTGACTAAGCTAGCGTAACTCGCTTGGCGTTTGCTAGACTTATGATACACAACGCTCTTCTCCGCATGACATTCCGATGCGGGCACGTTCCAATTGGTCGCCGCCGCCTGAATCAACATGGTGCGTGCGGTTGCGCCGAGTTTCAAGAACTCGTTGTAATTCATCGGGGTTGATAAGGATCCACCCGCAAATTGATCACCGTACATCGGGTTCAAATCAGCTTGCACGATCACCACGTCTTTCCAATTAACCTCTAATTCTTCCGCGATCACCATCGGTAGAGATGTCTTGATACCTTGCCCAATCTCTGGCTGTTTCGAGATCAAAGTGACTTTGCCATCATCGGCAATTTGAATAAAAGCGCTAGGTTTAAAATTACCCGTTGTGGATGTCGCGGATGGCTTCGCAATCGTTTGCTCGGCCAGCGCGTCTTGCATCCAAAAACTGCCGAGCACCAAACCACCACCAATTAAGGAACTTTGGCGTAAAAAATCTCGACGCTGTTGATCGTCGACTTCAGCCATGCTGATATTTGTCTGATTCATCGCCTTCATTTTTTGCCCTTCTGTGCGCGCGCAATCTCGGCAGCACGATGAATTCCAGCTCGAATTCTTAAGTAGGTTGCGCAACGGCAGATATTACCGCCCATCGCGGCATCAATATCAGCATCGCTAGGACTTGGATTATCTTTGAGTAAGGCAGCTGCCGTCATGATTTGACCAGATTGACAGTAACCACACTGTGGCACATCAAGCTCTTGCCAAGCTTGTTGCAATGGATGTGCGTCTTTGGCATCAAGTCCTTCTATGGTGGTCACTTTTTGGCGACCAACACTAGACACCGGTGTCATACATGAACGGCTAGGAACACCGTTAATTTGAACGGTGCAGGCACCACACTGCCCAACGCCGCAACCATACTTGGTTCCGACTAAATTTAAGGAATCTCGTAAAGCCCATAACAGCGGCGTTTCCGGAACCAAATCGACGGTCTTTAATTGACCGTTCACTGTCAAATTATATTTACCCATGACTCAACCACCCTTAGTCTAATGAAAAAACCCCGGAGCAGTTTTCACTCATCCGGGGTTTCTGTTTATTGCTTTACGAATTTCAAGGTCATGCGATCACTTTCGCCGATCGCCAAATATTTGGCACGATCTTTGTCTTTGTTTGCCAACACGGGTGGCAATGCCCACACACCATTCTCATGATTGGCATTGTCTTTTGGATTGGCATTGACTTCAGATTTAGCTGCCAACTTAAAACCAACACTTTCCGCTAGTTGAATCACATATGCTTCATGTACATAACCAGTTCCACCTTTTTCATCGTGTTTCATCGACGCTGGCAAACGATGCTCAACCACACCAAACACGCCACCTGGTTTCAACGCATCGTAGGCACTTTGGAAAACTTTCTTAGCAGCAGTTTCGTTGATTCCCATCCAATTATGTACATTACGGAAAGTCAACACGACGTCAACGCTACCCTTTGGTGCATAATCAATTTTGTCCGCAGGGTTAAAGTCGCCAATCACTACTTTATCAAATACCGCTGGATTTGCAGCTAATTTGGTTTTCAAACCGTTGCCTGCACCTGCCAAAATCAACTTACCATTATTGCGCAACAAAGGTGCAAGGATTTCGGTGTACCAGCCACCACCTGGCGCCAACTCCACCACGGTCATTTTGTCGTTCACACCGAAGAAACTCAGTGTTTCATAAGGATGACGTGCGGCATCACGCTCTGCGTTTGCTGGCGTCCGTTGAGGATGAGCGATTGCTTGTTTCAACGTATCCTGTGCGATTGCAGCACTACCAGCGACAAAATTCGCAGCTACCAAAGTTAATGCAAATGCCAACTTTTTCATATTTTCTCCTAGAGATTTATTGTCAATTTGAGTGTGAAAATCATCCCGCTACCCAAATTCCTAACTTCGATCACACTGAGTATCACACCGACTATTACTCGCATGCGATCGATATGCGTTCGCTTAGAGCCGCAAAAGTATTAATTAGTTCAGCATTCCCCTATACCGCATAAGGCTAATCAGGCCTAAGCAATAATTTTTAAGATCTGCGCAATCTCATGGCGCGTTTCAACCATCAGTGTCTCGGTGCTTTTTTTGTCTAGTTGGAGATTGATCATAGGGATAGGAATATCTTCCCAATTTAAATCATCAAGCGACTGCTTCACAAAACCAGCATCAAGAAAATCGGCTGCGGCGACCACATCAGTCAAGCAAGGACGACTTGTTAGAGGCAGATCACTGCGTTTTCTCTCCATTACGGCGGTACGAATGTCTTCAGATACTTCCCAGCTTTCGAGAATCGCGGCACCAATATCTACATGCCACTGATCGACCAAATCCCATAACGCCTCGTTGGAGGTAAACAGCCCTTCGTATTGGTGGGCTCGACTCAAAATATAAAACTTACCAATGTCGTGCAACAATCCCGCGACCATCGCTTTGTCTGGGCTTAATTTACTACGAGCCTTTGCCAATACACAGGCCAGCGCCGCCACTCGCATACTCCGAGTCCACAAGCCTTCCATTTGCTCGGAATTACCAGTATGACTCTGTTGATCTCGCAATTGCTTCATACCCACAGAAATCGCTATATTTTTCACCACACCAAAGCCCAAGAGAGAAACCGCCGTCTTCAATTCTTCTATCTTTTTGCTACTGCGGTTAAACATCGGCGTATTCGATAACATTAAAACTTGGGCCGATAACACTGGCTCAGTGCTAATGATGCGAGCAACTTGATCTGTTGACATTTCAGGATCATCAAGTGCTTGGCGAATTTTCATTGTCGCTTTAAGCGATGTAGGGAAAACGAGGTTGCGTGAGGAAAGTTCCGCACTCAGCCCCTTAATAAATTCAAATTCTGATTCGCGTTGATTCATGATTGGTTTGACGATGACGATAATAATTAAGAGTAATCAAAAAATAGTTGCCATAATAAAACAAAATGCCATATACCGTGAGCCTAGAGTACGACAATGACAGACTTTTGCATCAAATTGAACAATAGCCACATTTTTCATTGATTTACCCCATAAATACGTCACTATCATTGGATCAAAAGAAACTTTCTGCTAGGCTTAACAAAACAAAGCGATACAAGGGAGACCGAGCATGTTCACCGAAGATGATTTTTTTGCAATCAGTAAATTCTTAAAACTAGGCGTCAAGATTGCAATGAAAAATCCTATGGGCCAGCGTCCACTTTTTAGCACCGCCTTCCCCAACCCTAAAGGTGGGATGGTTAAAATTGAAGCGACTAGCCTGTACGATGTTGAGCGCCAACTTCGCGCCTTGCTCGCAAACGATATTCCAGTCAAAACGAAACTCACACCGTTCACTTATCTCGGCACTAACTTCGAGGGTCAATTATTGTGTACAAAGGGAACCAACGAGTTTCAAGTTCTCGAAACTAAAGACATGTTCGGTATGGATTCAAAAAAAATCGTACGTAGTGCTGAACACTTCATACAACTACTACAGTAAGACTCCCTGCAAAGGGAAGAATATCGAATTATGTCAGCTTCTTTAAGTGATCAAGAGATCGAAGATCGCTATTTTCTGCGTGGCCAAGTCGAGATCTTGAGTGTTCTCAACGATCTAGCGCATCGACGTGAGCCTGTTTCAGTGTACTTCAATGCGGGTCAAAGCTTTATTTTGACCGTCATCCTTTCAGCACGCCCAGATGGTTTGGTCTTTGATTTGGGTGGCGACCACAATATGAATCGTCAATTGGAAAAAGCAAGCCATGGCATATTTATGGCTTTTCCAGATGGTATTCGCGTGCAATTTACCGGCATGAATCCACAACGTTTTATGTGGGGTGATGATCCTGCTTTTTGGGTCCCGATTCCAGAGCGTATTATCCGGCTGCAGAGACGAGAGTTCTATCGAAATTTGCCACCGATCAGCCTAGACTTCAGGGCAAAGTTACATGACATCGAGGGCAATGTGATCGCTGACTGGCGCCTGCATGATATCAGCGTCGGAGGTTTCGGCATCGTGATGGAAGGTGAACCAAATTTGCGCATTGGCGAAACTATTCCCCAAGTATGGATTACATTGACCAACAAAACCAATATTCACTGTCCCGTTACAATACGGCATATCACCTTTATTGAAAGAACCAAGTTAGGGAAATTCCAAATCGGTTTTCAATTTCAAAGCTTGACCCACGCTATGGATATTGCGATACAAAAGACCATACTCAACATCGAATACGAACGGCATCGTTTGCTGGGTAAATGAAGACGAAATCACAAGCATCACTGTTCGGCGATACCGAATCAGCTCCCCCTACGTTCGAATTTTTCTCTTTACCTGACGCGGACCTCAGGTACTGCCAACACTATTTTTCAAGCGTTGAAGCCGATCAACTGTATGAACAGTTGCGTGAGGAAATCAAATGGGAACAGCATCATATTCGTATTGCTGGCATAGAACGTGCGCAACCTCGTCTCAGTGCTTGGTATGGCGATGCTGACGCTCACTACGCATATTCTGGTTTGCGCTTACAACCAGCCCTTTGGACCGCGAGCCTGCTCAAACTTAAACACCAACTTGAAGCTAGCTGCCATGCGCAATTCAATAGCGTGCTCCTGAATTTATACCGTGATCAGAACGATAGTATGGGGTGGCATGCCGATGATGAGAAAGAGCTAGGACCATACCCTATTATCGCCTCATTAAGCTTAGGCGCAAGCCGTGACTTTCTTATCAAACACAAAACCGAAGCTCGTTTAAAACACAAAATCACCCTCGAGCATGGAAGCTTATTGGTGATGGAAGGTGCAATGCAAAGCCATTGGTTGCACACAATCGCAAAGCAAAAAGAATTACTTGGCCCTCGTCTCAACCTCACATTTCGCTATATTCACCACTCTAAATAAGTGCCAGTTTGGTGCTGTTTCGTCATTCACCGACCAAGTTCGTCATTCACCGAAACAAGCATGACTTCATTTCCCACTTGTTTTACCTTATCGATGTGGCGCAAGCCAATGCACCAAAGACAAACAGAGCATCACATCATTTAGAAAGGAATATCATGTCTCGCTTCGAAAAAAGAAATAAAGGTGACAACGTCGAATTTGGCATTATGCTGATCCTCATTGGTTGCGGCTTCTTGGCATACAAAATGGGCTATCTCCATAACAACTGGCACTGGTGGGAATTGTTTGCTGGTGCAACAGCCATCCTCGGAACTATTCGTCTAGTTCGCGCCCGAGACATACAACAGTTTGTTCGCGCAGTATTTCAGATCGCTTTTGCCGTCGTGTTCTACGCTATGTTTGAAAACCTATGGGGTTTAAATTTCTACATACACTGGC